>DASXRF010000238.1:0-25072 GCA_036506755.1 Solirubrobacteraceae bacterium
CGTAGGCCGCATTGTCGCCTTCCCGGGCGCGCATGACGAGCTCGCCGTCGTCGTCCACCGAGGGCAGTACACCGCCCGCGGCGGTCGCGTTCCTAGCTCCGTCGTCTCCGCCGGCGCACGACCAACCCGACGGCGCCCACCAGGCCGAGGCCGGCCGCGACGACCGGCCGCGCGTCCAGGCCGCCACCCTCGTCGCGCGCCGCCACCGGCACCTCGACCACCTCAGGCGGCAGCGCCCCTTCGCCGCTCAGCGTGACGTGCGTGCTCGCCGGAGCCGGCCGCCTCATCGCGGACGCCGGCAGCGGCCGGATCCCGCGGACCGCGCGGCGGAAGACGTGCCGCGCCTTCCCCGCGAGCCGCGTCCAGCGCTCGACGCCGTTCACCTCGTCGACCGTGCGCAGCAGGCCGCGCCGAGGCAAGTAGTCCGCGTACCAGCGGCCGACGTTGCGATGCGTGCCGTCGCCCGCCGCGAAGCGCAGCCGGATGAACGCCGACCGGTGCGACGGAGGCGACTCGACGAAGCCGTCCTCCATCATCGACTCGTCGTGCGGCACGCGCGCGGTCACGTCGCGGCAGCCGCCGGCGCCGCACGCCAACACCTGCGAGATCTCCTTCGCGCCCGCGACCCCCGGCGCGCCCCCGAGCGCCAGCACCGCTAACCCGACCACCACCACGCCGACCGTTCTCATGCCGCCAATACAACGGGGCGGCAAGCGCGGTTCCCGCGCGACTACAGCTCCAGCTGCTGGTAGGCCAGGCTCTGGAACGACCGGCGGTGCAGCGGCGAGACCCCAAGCCGCATGATCGCCTCGCGGTGCTCGGGCGTCGAGTAGCCGACGTGCTCCTCGAAGCCCCACCCCGGGTGGTCGGATGCCACGCGGTGCATGAAGCGGTCGCGCGAGACCTTCGCGACGATCGACGCCGCGGCGATCGCCGCGCTCTTCGTGTCTCCGTCGACGATCGCCCGCAGCGGCCACTCGAACTCGGCCCCGAGCGGGAAGCCGTCGCTCAGGCACAGCACGTCGGGCCGCGCGACGCCGCGCAGCGCGTCGCGCAACGCCGCGAGGTTGGTCTTGTGCAGTCCGTACCCGTCGATCCCGCGGGCGCAGCGGCAGACGATGTGCACCTTCGTCGCCAAGCGGATCACGCGCGGGTACAGCTCCTGGCGCGCCTCGGGCGTGTGCTGCTTGGAGTCGTTCAACGCGCTCAGCGCGCGGACCTCGCGCGGCGTGATCGCCTCCAGATCGAACAGCACCGCGGCGGCGACCAGCGGGCCGGCCAGGCACCCGCGGCCGGCCTCGTCGGCTCCGGCGATCCAGCGCACGCCCAGCCGACGGTCATGGGCGAAGAGCTTCGAGCCGCTCGAGCGGCGGCGCGGCTTGGGTTTGGCGGCGGGACCGGCGGTGACCGTCACGCCGCGGATAATGGCGCAGCCGGGCGGCGGAATCGCCCCTGGACCCGCAACCACCGCCCTTAACTACTCGCTGGGCTCGGGGCCTCGCCGTCCTGCCCGCCGTGCTCGCTCCCCGCCGCGCGTGACGCCGGTTGCCGTCCTGCGCGCCTTGGGGTTAGGCTCGGCGACCTCCCATGTTCCAGTCGATCGTCGTGGGCACCGACGGCTCCCCGACCGCGTCCGAGGCCGTGCGCCAGGCGGCCGAGCTCGCGCGCGGTCTCGGCGCTCGCGTCCATCTGGTGAGCGCCTACGCGCCGCTCAGCAGCGTCCGGGTCAAGGGCGCCGGCGACGCGCCCGAGAGCGCCGACTGGCGCGTGTCCGCCGACATGAATGTCGAGCGTATCCTCGACGACGCGGCCAGCGGGCTGCGCGGCGCGGGCGTGGACGTGGAGTCGCACGCGCAGAGGGGCGATCCCGCCGACGCCATCATCCGCGTGGCCGAGGACGAGAACGCCGACCTCATCATCGTCGGCAACAAGGGGATGACCGGGGCCAAGCGCTTCCTGCTCGGCAGCGTCCCGGACAAGATCTCTCATCACGCGCCGTGCAGCGTGATGATCGTGCGCACGACCTGAGCGATCGATCCGCGGAGAAGCTCGCGGCGTCGCCCGGGGGCGCGTTCGTCGCGCCCGGGCATGCGCTGCTCGTTCGCCCGCGCGGTTGGTCGCCGGCGGCGTGGGCGACGGCGCGCAGCTGCAGCTAAAGCAGCCCGATGCGCTTCGGCGGCCAGTAGGTCGCGAACGCCCCGCCGATGATCCACTTCTTGGGCACCGGGCCCCAGAAGCGCGAGTCGTCCGACGCCCCGCGGTTGTCGCCCATCATGAACCACATGCCCTTGGGGATCGTGATCTCGCGCTGCAGCGTGCAGTCGTCTCCGGGCGAGCACGGGCGGATGTAGCCGTCCTTCTCGCGCTTGCCGTTGCGGATCACGTGGCCGTTGAGGATCCGGATCCGGTCCCCCGGCCCGGCGACCACGCGCTTGATGAAGTTGACCTTCGAGCGCTGCGGCACCGGTCGCGAGCACGCCTGGTCGGTCGGCTTGGGCGCGCCGCACTGGTTGGTGTCGGCACCGGCCGGAGGGTGGAAGACGACGATGTCGCCGACCGACGGGTCCGACAAGCGCCCGCCGACGCGGTTGACGAGGACACGCTGGCCGACGTCGAGCGTCGGCTCCATCGATTCGCTCGGGATCCGGTAGGGCTTGACGAGGAACGCCTGGATGCCGAGCGCGAGCCCGATCGCCACGGCGATGATGACCACCAGCTCGATGAGCTGGTTGGCCCCCGACTTCTCCTTGGTCTTCACGCCTCTTCGGCAGGCGCGGGCGCGGCGGCCTCGGCCTCCTCCTGGGCGCCCTGCCCCTCGGCCTCGGCGGCGGTGTCGACGCCGCCCTCGGCAGTGACGACCTCCTCGGCGGTGACGCCCTCGGCGTCGACCGCCTCGCTCTCGGCGGCGGCCTCGGCCTCCAGCTGCGCGGACGGATCGTGCAGCAGGCCGGCCTCGACCTTCTCCTCCGGGCCCGTGTAGCGGCGCTCGCGCACCCGCGCGCGCTTGCCGACGCGCTCGCGCAGGTAGTAGAGCTTGGCCCGCCGCACGTCGCCGCGAGCGGCGACATCGATCTTCTCGATCTTCGGCGAATGCAGCGGGAACGTCCGCTCGACGCCCACGCCGAAGGACTGCTTGCGCACCGTGAAGGTCTCGCGCACGCCGTGGCCCTGGCGCTTGATGACGACGCCCTCGAAGACCTGCGTGCGCCGGCGCGTGCCCTCGATGACCTGGAAGTGGACGCGGACGCGGTCGCCCGCCTGGAACCGCGGCACGCGGCGCAGCTGGGCGCGCTCGAGGCTTTCGATGACCGAGCTCATGAGAGAGGGGCCGCGCCGGGGGCGCGCGGCGGCCTATGGTAGCAACGGCCCTCCGCCCGTCCCCCGCTCCTGCGAGCGGTCCCGCCGCCACTGGCGCACCTGGGCGTGGTGGCCGGAGAGCAGGACCTCGGGCACCTTCCAGCCGCGGTACTCGGCGGGGCGCGTGTAGTGCGGGTACTCCGGGTTGCCGCCCAGCGCGGCCGAGAAGGACTCCTCGGCGGCCGACTCCTCGTGGCCCAGCGCGCCGGGCAGCTTGCGCAGCACCGCGTCGAGGACCACCATCGCCGCGAGCTCGCCGCCCGAGAGCACGTAGCGCCCGACCGACAGCGTGTCGGTCGCCAGGTGCTGGACGATCCGCTCGTCGAAGCCCTCGTAGCGACCGCAGAGCAGCGTCAGCGCCGGCTCGGCGGCCAGCTCGTTGACGTAGCCCTCGTCGAGCATCCGCCCGCCCGGGATGAGCGCGAGGATGCGCCGCTCCTCGCGCACCCGCAGCGAGTCCTCGCCGTAGTAGCCCGACAGCGCGGCGTCCATCACGTCGACGCGCAGGACCATCCCCGCCCCGCCGCCGAACGGCGTGTCGTCGACCTGGCGGCCCGACAGGATCGTGTAGTCGCGCGGGTTGACGCAGTCAAGCGTCGTGCCGGAGGCGAGCACGTTGGCGACGTGGCGCTGCCCGCGGAACCAGTCGAACCACGACGGGAACAGCGTGAAGACGTCGACGTCCACTACTCCTCCCCCAGGAACGCCAGGTCGACGTCGATGACGCGCGCTCCGAGGTCGACTGAGCGCACCGCGTCGCGCACGAGCGGGACGAGCAGGAGATCGTCGCCGCGGCGCACCTCGAGCAGATCGCACGACGGGTAGGCGAGCAGTCGCTCGACCACGCCGACGCCGACGTCGCCGTCGCGCACCGCGCAGCCCTCGAGGTCCTCGGCCCAGTACTCGTCCGCCTCGAGGGGCGGGGCGGCCGCGCGCGGAACGAGCAGCGCCTCGCCGCGCAGCGGCTCGAGCGCGTCGCGCCCGCCGACCCCGTCCAACCGCAGGATCGGCGCCGCGTCGGTCCCGGCCCGGCGCACGATCTCGCGCTCGGCGCCGCCGACCGTCACGCGCGCGCCGAGGACGAGCAGCTGCGGCCGGGGCTCGAGAACGCGGAACGAGCCGTCGAGGCCGTGCGCGCGGCCCACGCGGCCCGCGACGAGGGTCGCGCTACTCGACGATGTCGACGAGGACACGCTTGTTCTCGCGCACCGCCGCCGCCTTGACCACCGTGCGCAGCGCGTTGGCCGTCCGCCCGCCCCGGCCGATGACCTTGCCGTAGTCGTCCTCGGCGACCGACAGCTCGAGGACGACGGTGCCGTCGTCCTCGGTGAACTCCTCGACCGACACCTCCTCGGGTCGGTCCACGAGGCGCCGCGCCAGCTCCTCGAGCAGCTCGCGCACGCGCGCTCCTAGGCGGAGATGTTCTGCGTCTTGAGCAGCTTGCGCACGGTGTCCGTCGGCTGGGCGCCGCGCTGCAGCCAGGCGCGGATGCGCTCCTCGTCGAGGACGATCGTCGACGGCTCGGTCTGCGCGTTGTAGTGGCCGACCGTCTCGATCACGCGCCCGTCGCGCGGGGAGCGCTGGTCGGCGACGACCACGCGCCAGACGGGGTCCTTGCGACCGCCGATGCGGGTGAGGCGAAGGCGTACGGACATGAGCGACGCGCCAGCTTAGCGTCCGACCCCGGCAGCTGCGGCCCGACGGCCCGCTCCGCCCTCTGCCGGGGACCCCCGCCCCCGCCCGGCGCCCTAGCGTGGCCTCATGAGAGGCCCGAGGTCCGGCATCCGCCCCTTGCCGATCTGCTGCATCAGCTTGCGCATCTGCGCGAACTGCTTGACGAGGTTGTTGACCGCCTGCACGTTGGTGCCCGAGCCCTTGGCGATCCGGATCCGCCGCGAGCCCTTGATCAGCTCGGGATGGCGGCGCTCCTCGGGCGTCATCGACAGGATGATCGCCTCGACGCGGTCGATCTCGCGCTCGTCGACCTTGACGCCCTTGAGCTTCTCGCCGGCGAAGCCGGGCATCATGCCGAGCAGGTTGCTCAGCGGCCCCATCCGCCGCACCATCTTGAGCTGCTTGAGGAAGTCCTCGAGCGTGAACTCGCCCTTGCGCAGCTGCTTCTCGAGCTTCGCCGCCTCGTCCTCGTCGAACTGGCGCTCGGCCTTCTCGATGAGCGACATGACGTCGCCCATGCCGAGGATCCGCTGCGCCATCCGGTCGGGGTGGAAGCGCTCGAACTGGTCGAGCTTCTCGCCCGTGGAGCCGAACAGGATCGGCCGGCCGGTGACCGCCTTGACGCTCAGCGCCGCGCCGCCGCGCGCGTCGCCGTCGAGCTTGGTCATCACGACGCCGTCGAACTGCACCGCCTCGGCGAACTGCTCGGCGACGTTGACGGCGTCCTGGCCGGTCATCGCGTCGACGACGAGCAGGATGTCGGTCGGGCGCACGACCTTGCGGATGCGCACCAGCTCCTCCATGAGCTTCTCGTCGACGTGCAGGCGGCCCGACGTGTCGACGATGAGCACGTCCTTGCCCTCCTGCTTGGCGCGATCGAGCGCCCAGGCGGCGATGTCGACCGGGTCGCGGTCGGTGCCCTGCTCGTAGACGTCGACGCCGACCTGGCCGCCGACCTTGACGAGCTGGTCGACCGCCGCGGGCCGGTAGACGTCGCAGGCGGCCAGCGCGACCGACGAGCCGTGCTCGTTCTTGAGGAACCGCGCGAGCTTGGCCGTCGCCGTCGTCTTGCCCGAGCCCTGCAGGCCGGCCATGACGATGACCGTCGGCGGGCGCGGCGCGAAGGCGAGCTGCGCGCCCGCGCCGCCCATCAGCGCGGCGAGCTCCTCGTGGACGATCTTGACGACCTGCTGCCCGGGGTTGAGCTGGCCGATGACGCCGGCCCCGAGCGCCCGCTCCTTGACGCGCGAGGTGAAGTCCTTGACGACGCGGAAGTTGACGTCGGCCTCGAGCAGCGCGAGGCGGATCTCGCGCATGGCCTTGCTGATGTCGTCCTCGGTCAGCGTGCCGTGCGAGCGAACGTCGGCGAGGGTCTGCTGGAGGCGCTCGGAGAGGGCGTCGAACACGTCGCATCCAAGAGTAGGGACACCCGTACCGCCCCGGGAGCGGCCCCGCCGTAGCGTCTCGGCGGTGGCGACGCTGAAGCGGGCGATCTACCTGCTGCTCACCTTCCCGCTGGGCGCGGTGTGGTTCGCGATCCTCATTACGGCGCTGGCCAGCGCCGTCGGGCTCGCCGTGACGCTGCTCGGGTTCCCGATCCTCGCGGGGACGCTCTACCTGATCCGGCCGATGGCGCAGCTCGAACGCCGGCTGATCCGGCGCCTGCTCGGCGTCGACATCCCCGGGCGCTACCGCGCGCCCGATCGTGAGGGCCGCTGGCCCGCCGTGCAGGCCCGCCTGGCCGACGCGCAGACCTACAAGGACCTCGCCTACCTGCTCGTGCAGCTGCCGGTCGGGATCGTCTGGACCGCGCTCGTGCTCGCCGATGCCGGACTGCTGCTGGCCGCCCTCGCGCTCGCCCTGCTGCTCTCGCCGCTGTGGCGCTGGCGGCCGCTCGCCGGGGTGCGCGCGCCGCTGCTCGCGGCGTGGGCGACCCTGCGCGCGATCGACTGCAAGGCCCGCGCCCACGCCGCCTGGGCGCGGATGGCGCTCGAGGCGAGCGTCGATCCCGAGCTCGCCGAGGCGCGCTCGACGCAGCTGCGCATCGTCGAGGCCGCCGACGCCGAGCGCCGGCGCCTGGAGCGCGACCTGCACGACGGCGCGCAGCAGCGGCTCGTCGCGCTCAGCCTGAAGCTCGGCATGGCCCGCGCGCGCCTCGACGGGACCGGCGGCGACGTCGCCGCGCTCGTCGCCGAGGCCCACGACGAGTCCAAGCTCGCGCTGGGCGAGCTGCGCGACCTGGCCCGCGGCATCCACCCCGCGGTCCTGACCGAGCGCGGGCTCAGCGCCGCCCTGCAGGACCTCGCCGCGCGCTCGCCGGTCCCGGTGACCGTCGAGGCGGCGCCCGACGAGCGCCTCCCGGCGGCGGTGGAGGCGACGGCGTACTTCTGCGTCGCGGAGTGCCTGGCCAACGTCGCCAAGTACGCGCACGCGAGCGCGGCATGGGTCGCCGTGCGCCGCGAGCCGGACGCGCTCGCCGTCGAGGTCCGCGACGACGGCGCCGGCGGGGCCGACCCCGCCGCCGGGTCGGGGCTGCGGGGGCTGACCGACCGCGTCGGCGCGCTCGACGGCCGCCTCACGGTCGACAGCCCGCCCGGGCGCGGGACGACGGTCCGCGCCGTCGTGCCCCTTACGACGCGCGCCGGATCAGCGTGACCCCGTCGCGCACGGGCAGCAGGACACAGGTCGTGCGCGGGTCGTTGAGGACGCGCTCGTTGAACGCGTGCATGATGTCGCCGTCGAGCACGGCGCCGCCGCGCAGCGTGTTGTCGGCGACGATCAGGCCGCGCTCGGAGAGCTTGGGCACGAGCGCCTCGTAGTAGTCGGGGTAGCCCGGCTTGTCGGCGTCGATGAAGGCGAGGTCGATCGGCTCGTCGATCGTCGCCAGCGTTTCGAGCGCGGGGCCCTCGCGGATCTCCACGCGCGGGTCGTCCAGGCGCCGGCGGGCGAACTCGGCGCGCTCGGAGCTCAGCTCGCAGGTGATCACCCGCCCGCCGGCGGGCAGCGCGCGGGCCATGAACTGCGCGCTGTAGCCCGAGTACGTGCCGAGCTCGACGACGAGGCGCGGGCGCGCGATCCAGACGAGCGTCTCGAGCAGCCGCCCCTCGACCGGCCCGGTGAGCATCTGCGGGCACTCCAGCGAGGCGCGCGTCTCGTCGGCGAGCGCCTGCAGGTACTCGGGCGCCGGGGTTGTGTGGGCCTCGCTGTAGGCCTCGATCTCCTCGGCGACCAGCGGCCTCACCGGCGCGGGCCCGGGTCGGACGTGCCGCCGCTCAGGCGCGCGGCGACGTTGTTGACCGCCGTCGTGAACTCCGACGGGATGATGAAGACCTTGTTGGCGTCGCCCTGAGCGAGCTGGGGCAGCATGCGCAGGTACTGGTACTGGAGCAGCTCGGGGTCGGGGCGGCCCTCGTGGATCGCCGTGAACACGGTGTCGATCGCCTTGCCCTCGCCCTCGGCGCGCAGGATCGCCGCCTGCTTGGCGCCCTCGGCCTTGAGCACGGCGGCCTGCTTCTCCCCCTCGGCGGTGAGGATCTGCGACTGCTTGACGCCCTCGGCGGTGAGGATCGCCGCGCGGCGATCGCGCTCGGCGCGCATCTGCTTCTCCATCGCCTCCTGGATGGTGGCCGGCGGCTCGACGGCCTTGATCTCCACGCGGTTGATGCGGATCCCCCACTTGCCCGTCGCCTCGTCGAGCACGACGCGCAGGCGCGTGTTGACCTCGTCGCGGCTGGTCAGCGTCTGCTCGAGGGTGAGGTCGCCGACGACGTTGCGCAGGGTGGTGACGGTGAGCTGCTCGATCGCCTGCAGCGGGTTGGCCACCTCGTAGGTGACCGACTTCGCGTCGGTGATCGTGAAGTACAGGACCGTGTCGATGTGCGCCGTGACGTTGTCCTCGGTGATCACCGGCTGGGGCTGGAAGGTCACGACCTGCTCGCGCAGGTCGAGCAGCGGCTTCACTCGGTCGACGAACGGCACGACGATGGTCAGGCCCGGGTTGAGCGTGCGGTTGTAGCGGCCCAGGCGCTCGACGACGCCCGCGCGGGCCTGGGGGATGATCCGGATGGTCTTCGCCGCTACGAAGAGCAGGAAGAGCGCCAGGACGCCGAAGACGATGAGGGCAGCCATCTCAGGGGTTCCTTTCTAATCCACGAGCGCGGTCGCGCCGCGGATGGCAATGACGTTGACGCGCTCGCCGGCCTCGATGACGCGGTCGTCGTCGAAGGCGCGGGCGCTCCAGACCTCGCCGTCGATCTTCGCGCAGCCGACCCCCTCGTCGTTGGCGATCCGCTCGACGACGATCGCCGTCCGGCCGACCAGCGCCGCCGTGCCGGTCCGCAGCTGCGGCGGCATGGTCAGGTGGCGGCGGGCGACCGGGCGCACGAACAGCAGGAGGGCCAGCGCGCCGACAAGGAAGACGGCGAGCGACGCGGCCGTGCCCAGGCCGATCGCGGCGGCGAGCGCCGCGATCAGAGCGCCGGCGGCGAAGGGAGCGAGAAAGAACGAGGTATTGATGACCTCGCCCACAGCGAGGACGCAGGCGATGACGATCCACCACACCCAGGCGTCCATGTCAGTGTGAGGCGGACTCTACAGCGCGCACCGGTTTCTGCCGCTGCGCGGCATATAGTATGCCGCGATGAGTGATAAGCGCTGGGGGAGCGCCGAGCTGTTCCCGACCGACCTGCCCGTCGGGCCGGACACGATGATCGGCCGCGCGGACGACGTCGACGCGATCGCGCAGGCGCTGGCCGGCGGCGGCCACGTCGTCGTCGCCGGGCCGCGCCGGACGGGCAAGACGAGCGTCTGCGACGCCGCGCTGGCCGCCTGCGCCGCGGCGGGCTGCTACACCGCGGCCGTCGACCTCTTCCACATGGCCGACGCCGCCGACCTCGCCGAGGCGCTCACCGTCCAGGCGCTCGCCAACCGTCCCGTGCTGGCGCGCGCGATCCACACGGCCGGCTCGGTGCCCGGCCGCCTGCTCGAGGCGCTCAGCGTCGCGGCGACCTACCGCGCGCGGGCCGACCTCGGCGAGGACCTCGAGATCACCATCACGCCGCACCTGGCCCAGGCCGACCCGGCGCGCGCGCTGCGCACCGCGCTCGAGCTGCTCGAGCGGATCGCGGCCGCCGACGACCGGCGGCTGGTCGTCTTCCTCGACGAGTTCCAGGAGATCGCCGGCGGGCTGTTCGGCAAGCCCGGCGTCGCGACCCGCCAGCTGCGGGCGACCCTGCAGCGCTCACCCCACGTCAGCGTGCTCTTCGCCGGCTCGATGGAGCACCTGATGCGCGACCTCTTCGCGCCCAGGGAGCGCGCGCTGAGCCAGTTCGGCGCCTTCCATGAGCTCCGGCCGATCCCCGCCGCCGACTGGCGCGCGGGGATCCGCGCGCGGCTGGCCCTCGACCGCTGCACGATCGAGGACTCCGCGCTCGAGCGGCTCGTCGAGCTCGGCGAGGGCCACCCGCGGGCGACGATGCTGCTCGCCCAGCAGGCGCACCTCATCGCGCGCGCCGAGCTGCGCCGGCGCCTCGACGGCGCGATCGTCGCCGCCGCTCTCGTCGCCGCGATGCGCGCCGAGCGCCTCAAGCACGAGCAGACGCTCGAGCGCATCCGCTCGATCAGCCGGTACGCCCAGCGGCTGGCCCAGCGCGTCGCGACGGGCGCGCGGTTGTACGAGGGGATCGCGCCGCAGAACGCGCGGCGCGCGCTGCGCGGCCTGCGCGACGCCGGCATCGTCGACCAGACCGGACGGCGCGGCGGCTGGATCGTCCTCGACCCGCTGCTGCGGCGCTATCTGGCCGAGCTGCCGCTGGTGAGATGACCGGTTCCGCGGCCGTCGTGCCCGTATGGCCGCGAGGCGCGGTCAGCCGGGTGCGAGGGTCGTGGAACCGGTCATCTAGGTGAGAAGCGCCCGGGCGAAGTCGTCGGGGTCGAACGGGCGCAGGTCCTCCAGCGCCTCGCCGATGCCGATGAGCTTGACCGGGATGCTGAGCTCGTTGGCGATGGCCAGGGCGATGCCGCCCTTGGCCGTGCCGTCGAGCTTGGTCAGCACGATGCCGTCGACGTCGACGGCCTCCGAGAAGAGCTTGGCCTGCCGCAGGCCGTTCTGGCCCGTCGTGGCGTCGACGGTGAGCAGCGTCTCGTGCGGCGCGTCGGGCAGCTGCTTGGCGATCACCCGGCGCACCTTGCTGAGCTCGGCCATGAGGTCGTCCTGGGTGTGCAGGCGTCCGGCGGTGTCGACGATGACGACGTCGGCGCCGCGCGCCCGGCCCTGCGCGACCGCGTCGTAGGCGACCGCGCCGGGGTCCGAGCCGTGCCGGCCGGTGACGATGTCGACGCCCGCGCGCTGCGCCCACTGCTCGAGCTGCTCGGTCGCCGCCGCGCGGTAGGTGTCGGCGGCGCCGAGCATGACCCGCTTGCCGAGCTCGTTGTGCAGATGCCAGGCGAGCTTGCCGATCGTCGTGGTCTTGCCCGTCCCGTTGACCCCGACGGTCAGGATCACCGTCGGCTCGTGGCGCAGGTCGATCTTGTCCTCGCCCGTGCGCGCCAGCTCGGCCAGCAGCTCCGTCAGCCGGCGCGTGAGCTGCTCGCCGCCGACCAGGCCGCCCTCCTGCGCCTCCTGCTCGAGCTGGGCGACGACCTTGGCGGTCGTCGGCGCGCCGACGTCGGCCATGATCAGCGCCTCTTCCAGGCGCTCCCAGGTCTCCTCGTCGAGGTCGCCCTCGAAGAGCGTCGCCTGGACCTCCGCCTGCAGCGCGACGCGCGTCTTGGACATGTTCTCGCGCAGGCGCCGGAAGAAGCCGCGCTTGCGCTCGGGCTGGTCCTCGGCCTCGTGCAGGCGCGCGGCGGCGCCGTCGCCGGTGATGAAGAGCTCGCCCCAGTCGCGTGCCATGGCGGTCGGTCACGATATCCGCGTGCCCTTCGAGGTCCGTGCCGTGCCCGCGGGCGAGCCCCCGGCCAGCGACCTCGCCGAGGCGATGGTCGCCGAGGGCCTGGACGTCTACGGCTCGCGCCTCGACGTGCCCGGCGCGCCGACGGCCACCGCGGCCGAGATTGGCCCGCCGCACGGGACGTTCCTCGTCGTCTGCGAGGGCGGCCGCGCGCTCGCGGGCGGCGGCGTCAAGCGGCTCGGCGAGGACGTGGGCGAGCGCCATCCGCGCGGCTGTGCGCTCGCGCGCCGGGCGGCCCTTCGTCGTGCGGCGCGTCGCCGCCGCGACCGGCTCGGCCATCAACGGCGTCCAGGTGGCCGCCGACCCGCGCGGCGGCTGGGTCCTCGCCGAGCGTCAGTACCCGCGGCGCGGCTCCGGGCTGCCCTACCGGGTGCGCGCCGTCTCGCTCGACGCCGGCGGTCTTGCGCTCGGCCCGATGCAGGACCTCGGCCTGGGGCACTTCGGCATCGACGCGCGCCCGACGGCGGCGCTCGCCGTCGACGCGGCCGGCCGCGCGGTGCTCGCCTTCACGCGCGAGCCGGGCTCGCCCGACGAGACGGCTCGCCTTCTTGACCGAGGCGCCGGTGCGCGCCGTGGCCTACGGGTCCGGCGGCGCGCCCGGGGCCGGTGCAGACGCTCACGACCGCGCCGGCGAGCGAGCCGGTCGCGCTCGGCCTGGCCGGCGGCCGGGCGCTGGCCGTGTGGACGGGCCGGCGCGGCTGGGGCGCGGCGCTCGCCGGAGCCGACGGGCGCTTCCGCACGACGCCGGCGCCGGTCGGGCCGCCCCCGGAGCCCTTCCACTTCAACTCGACCAACCGCGACGCCCGCGCGACGGGCCGCTGGGCGATCGTCGCCTGGTCGCGCGCGGGGCGCGTGCGCGTCAGCGTGGGTCGTTCTAGGTCGTCGTGTCCGGCAGGTGGCGCCCGACGTGCCCGACGTACAGGCCGCGCGGGACCGCCCCCGAGCCGTCGGCGACGTGGAGGTAGATGCGGGCGACGAAGCCCGCGCCGGAGCCCGAGCCGATCGCCACGTGGGGCCCGAGCTCGAGGCTGCTCCCGTCGTAGCTGATCGTGTAGGCGTTCGGCCAGCGGTTGCGAGCCAGGTCGGAGACGCCCGTGCGCCAGTTCAGGCCGAGCTCCTGCGCCGCCTGCAGCAGCGACGCCCCGAAGCCGGCGGGATCGGCGTACAGCTCGCCGAGGCGGTCGAGCTTGCGGAGCACGTCGAGGATCTCCTGCGGGCGGCGGAACGGCGAGTCGGCCGCGGATTCCTCGGCGGACTCGCAGAAGGTCAGGTGCTCCAGCGTCTCGCGCGCGATGCGCACCGCCTCGAGCACCGACTCCGGCTCCTCGTCGGCCGCGTCGGCCACCGGAGCGGCATCGTCGGTCGCCGCGCCGCCCAGCGCCGCCGACAGCTCGGCGATGGCCTGGCGCTGGCGCTCGGTCTCGACCTCCAGGGCGTCGTTGTCGCGCAGGAGCTGGTCGCGGTGGGCGCGGACCTGCTCGAGCTCGGCGAGCGCGGCCTCGTGCGCGCGCAGCCACTCGTCGGACGGTTCGCCGGCCGCGCCCTCGACCACGGTGCGCTCCGCGGTCGCGCGGCGCTCGGCGACGCGCTGCTCGGCCTCGGCGGCGCGCCGCTCGGCGGCCGCGACGCGGCGCTCGAGCTCGCCGACGTGGCGGGCCTGCTCGTCGCGCAGCGCCTCGGCCTCGTCGCGCTTGCGGCGCGCGACGTCGAGCTGGCGGCGCAGGTCGGCCGCGCGCTTCTCCTCGCGCTCGAGCTGGCGGTCGCGACCGTCGAGCCGCGCCTCGCGCTCGTCGAGCGCGCGGTTGCGCAGCACCGGTGGCGCGTCCTTGACGCCGGCGTACTCGAGGAACTTGTTCCAGTTGCCGAAGACGTTGCCCACCGCGTCGGGGTGCGGCCAGTCCTCGCGGGGCAGCCAGTCCTCGGGCCGCGGCAGGTCGCCGGTGAGCACCGTCCAGCGGAACAGCGCGAGGAGCATGTCGGCTTCCTCGACGTAGTCCATGGCCTGGCGTAGTCGGACGTCGCCCTGCGGCGCGCCGCCGCGTTCGGCGGAGGCCGCTGGCTGTTCGCCGGGATCTGGTGCGTCGCCGTCGGGCGGGGCCGGAGCGAGCTCCTCGGCCTCACCACGCCGGCGTGAGCGCTTACCCATCACATGGAGGCTAGAGCCCCCGCCGCCGGATGGGAAACGTTGCCGTACAAACGGTATCGGCACCGATACCGCGAGCGCCTCACGCTGCCTCCGATTCGCCGCTGGGCAGGCGCCGGGAGACGACCTTGGAGACGCCGTCATCGCCCATGGACACGCCGTAGAGCGCGTCGGCGGCGTCCATCGTGCGCTTCTGGTGCGTGACGACGATGAACTGCGCGCGCTCGGCGTAGCGACGCAGGAGCGTGAGGAAGCGGTCGATGTTGAGGTCGTCGAGCGCCGCCTCGACCTCGTCGAGGATGTAGAAGGGGCACGGCCGGGCGAGGAAGACCGCGAACAGGAAGGCGATCGCCGTCATCGACTTCTCGCCGCCCGACAGGAGGGTCAGGCGCTTGGTCGACTTGCCCGCGGGGGTGACCTCGATCTCGACCCCCATCAGGTCCTCCTCGTCGCTGCGGGCCTCGTCGGGCTCGGCTTCCGTCTCGGTCTCGCCGTCCGACGGGTCGGCGTCGCCGAGGACCGGGCGCGGGCCGGCGTCCTCGCGCACGAGCCGCAGCCGGCCGCGCCCGCCGGGGAAGACGTGCTGGGCGAGCTCCTCGAAGTTCTTCGCCGCGGCGGTGAACGTGGCCTCGAACGTCTCGCGGATCTGGCGGTCGGTGTCGCGGATGAGCGTCCGCAGCTCGCGCAGCGCCGTCTCGAGGTCCTCGCGCTGGCGCTCGAGCTCCTCGACATGGGCCAGCGCCTCGGCGTACTCGTCCTGGGCGAGCGGGTTGACCGGGCCCAGCTGCTCGCGCCGGCGGCGCAGGCGCTCGATGCGCGCGCGCAGCTGCTCGGCCGCCTCCTCACCGAGCGGCTCGTGCGCCGGCGCCGCCTCGAGCCCCAGCCGCTCGGCCAGCTCGGCGAGGTCCTCGCCGGCCTCGGCGGCGGCGTCGCGCGCCTGCTGGGCGCAGACCTCGGCGGCCGTCACGGCGTCGCCGCGCTCGCGCAGGAGCGTCTGCAGGTCCGCCTCCTCGCGCGCGCAGGTCCGCAGCCGATCGGCGAGCGCCTCGCCCTGGGCGCGGTCGGCGCGCAGCTCGGCGTCGAGCGCCTCGACCCGCGTGGCGATCGCCGCCGCGGCGCGGCCGAGGGTTGCGGCGAGGCGCTCGGCGGCGGGGACGAGCGCCTCCTCGGCGGCCACCTGGCGGCGCAGAACGTCGGCGCGCCGCGCGCGCTCGGCGCGCTCGCGCGCGGCCCGCTCGGCGGTGCGCCGCTCGGCGGCGAGCTCGCCCTCGACCTGGGCGCGGCGCACCGCCCCGGGCCCCTCGTGAGGCGCGCGCCGGCGCTGCTCGATCAGCCAGCCGGCCTGGCGCAGCTCCTCGGCGGCCGCGGACCGCGCGCGGTCGGCCTCGCGCAGCGCGCGGTCGGCCTCGTCGCGAGCGGCGTCGGCGGCGAGGACCGCGCCGGCGGCCTCCTCGCCGGCGGCGAGGGCAGCGTGCTCGGCCTGCACGGCGCGCTCGGACTCGGCGATCAGCCGGTCGCGCCGGTTGCGCTCGGCGAGCACCCGCTCGGCGCCCCCGGCGGCGACCTGGCGCAGCTCGCGCTGGGGCGCCGACCACGCGCGACCGCCCCGGGTCACGGCGACGCCGGAGAAGTCGCGCGGCAGTGCGGCGAGATCGTCGACGACCCAGGCGTCGGCGAGGAGCGCGACCGCGCCGGCGGGACCGCGGACGAGGTCGGAGAGGCGCGTGGCTCCGGGGACGGGCGGCGCGGCGGGGCGGCCGTGGCCGGCGAACGGGGGCGAAGCGGCCGCCCCGGCGGCCCCGGGCGGCGGCGAAGCGCCGACGCCGGCGTCGGCAGGCGGCGACACTCCGGCCGCGCCGCCCCCCGCCGGCCCGAGCACGATCGCCCGGCCGCCGTCCGCGCCGGCGCGCTCGAGAACGCGCTCGCCGGCGGCGAGGTCCTCGACGAGCGCCGCGCCGAGGCGGCCGTCGAGCGCAGCGGCCAGCGCGAGCTCGTAGCCCTCGTCGACCTCGAGCTCGCCGGCGAGCGCGCGGGCGCCGCCGGGGGCGCCTGCGTGGGTGCGCAGGAACTGGTTGGCCGCGGCGAGCTGGGCGCCCACGCGAGCGGCCTCGCGGCGGGCGGCCTCGACCGCGCGCTCCGCCTCGCTCCGCGCGGCGCGCGCCGCCTCGGCAGCGGCGTCCGCCTCGCTCAGCGCGGCTCGGCGCGCCTCCACGTCGCCGGCCAGCTGCGCCACGCGCCCCTCGCTCGCGGCCCGCGCACGCTCCAGCGACGCCAGCTCGCGCTCGATCTCGGCCTGCTCGTCGCGCTGCAGGCGCTCGAGCTCGGCCTCGAGCTGCTCGATGCGCTCGCGGCCCGCCTCGTCGGGCGCGTCGGCGGCCGCCTCGGCCTCGAGGACCGCGAGCTGCGCGCGCCGGCGCTCCAGGCGCTCGGCAAGGCCGCTCGCCGCCTCCCCCACGCGCTCCAGGCGCAGCTCGACGCGGTCGCGCGCCGCCCGCGCGGCGAACACCCGCTGGGCGAGCGCCTCGCGCTCCTCGGTGCGCGCCGCCAGCGCGGCCTCGGCCTCCTCGCGGCGCGCGGCGATCGCGGCCAGCGCCGACTGCGCCTCCTCGCGCGCCGCGCGCGCCTGACCCGCGAGACGCTCAGCCTCGGCCAGCGCCGCGCGCCGCGCGCGCACGGCGTCGCGCGCGAGCTCCCAGCGCGCCTCGAGCGTCTGGCGCTCGAGGCGCTCGTGCAGCTCGGCCGCCTCGGCCTGGCGCTTGAGCGGCCGCAAGCGCGACCGCGCCTCGCGCTCGACGTCGAGCGCGCGATCGAGGTTGTCCTGCGTGCGCTCGAGCTTGAGCTGGGCGCGCCGGCGCCGCTTGCGGTGCTTGCCCAGGCCCGCCGCCTCCTCGATGAGCAGCCGGCGGTCGCGCGGCTTGCTCGTCACGATCGACTCGACCCGGCCCTGCGAGATGACCGAGTGCATCTCCTTGCCCAGGCCGGTGTCGCTGAGCACCTCGAGGACGTCGACGAGCCGGCAGCGCGCGCCGTTGAGCCGGTACTCGCCCTCGCCCGAGCGATCGAGCCGGCGCAGGATCGAGATCTCGCTCATGGGCAGCTCATCGGTGCCGCCGCCGTTGTCGAGGACGAGCTCGACCTCGGCCGCGCTGCGCGCCTGGACGCCGCGTCCACCCCCGAAGATGACGTCCTGCATCGACTGGCCGCGGACGGCCAGCGGCGACTGCTCGCCGAGCGCCCACAGCACGGCGTCGGTGACGTTCGACTTGCCGGACCCGTTGGGCCCGACGATCACCGACACCCCCGGCCCGAACTCCAGCCGCGTGCGGTCGGGAAACGACTTGAAGCCCTTCAGGACGATCGACTTCAGGTGCATCACACGACCTCCACGCTGGCCTCGGCCTCGTCGCCGTCGAGGCCCACGAGGGCCGCGCGCGCGGCCTCCTGCTCGGCCGCCTTCTTCGAGCGCCCCGACCCGGTCCCGATGATGCGCTCGCCGGCGGACGCCTCGACGTCGAAGGTCCGGTCGTGCGGCGGGCCGTGCTCGGCGACGACGTCATAGGTGACCGTTTCGCCGTGCTGCGCCAGGCGCTCCTGGAGCGTCGACTTGAAGTCGACCGGATGCTCGAGCGCCTCCTTGATCTCGGGCCCGAAGGCCTCGACCACCGCCTCGGCGGTTCGGTCGTAGCCGAAGGTCAGGTAGCAGGCGCCGATGACCGCCTCGACCACCGAGGCGAGGACCCGCTCGGTCTCCACGAGCGCGGCCGCGCTCTCGCCGACGTTGTCGGGCGCGGCGTCACGCAGGCGCGCGGGCACGCCGATGCGCTCGGCCACCTGCGCGCACGAGGGTCCCGAGACCGCCTGGGCACGGATCTTCGTCAGCCGCCCGGCGCCGTAGCGCTCGGCCTCCAGGCGCGGATAGAGGTACGTGGTGAGCGCGAGGCCGAGCACGGAGTCGCCCAGGAAGGCCAGGCGCGTGTAGGAGTCCGAGCGGCGCTCGGTCCAGCTGGCGTGCGTGAAGACCTGGCGGTGCAGGTCCTCGGGCAGCTCGGCGAGCAGGTCGTCGAGCTTCAAGCCGTGCGCGCGACGACGTAGTCCACGGCCTGCCCGACCGTCAGGATCTTCGCCGCGTCCTCGTCGGGCATCCGGACGCCGTAGGAGTCCTCGAGCTCCTGGACGAGGGTGTAGAGGTCCAGCGAGTCGGCCTCGAGATCCTCCTTGAACCGCGTGCCCTCCTCGATGCGCCCGGGCTCGATCTCGAGCTCGTCGGCGAGGTGGGCGCGTATCAGCGACAGCACCTGCTCGCGGGTCATGTGCCGGTCACCGTAGCGGGGGGCTCGGATGATTCGGGCCTGCTCATCGGCCTCGCCCGCAGCGCCCCGGCGGCCTCGAGCGCGGCGTGCGTGCGCCCGACGACGTCCTCGTCGGCCGCGCGGGCGGCGAGCGTGATCGCGTTGGCGAAGCCGCGGCGCGTGAAGCGCCCATGGGGTACGACGCCCAGCTGCCGCAGCCCGAGCAGGTAGGCGCCGCCCGCCGCCTCCGGGTCGATGTGGTCGCGAAACCCGCGCAGCGCGGGGCGCAGCAGCAGCCCCCCGAGCTTGCCCCGCGGCGAGGACATCGCGGCCTCGCGGATCTTGGCCAGCATCGTCTGCGAGACGCCCTCCATCAGCTTGAGCGCGACGTTGCCGGTGAACCCGTCGGTCACGACGACGTCGGCCGCGCCCTGGGTCAGCTGGGTGCCCTCGACGTTGCCGATGAACTCGAACAGGTCCGTCGGGCGCTCCGCCAGCGCGGCGTGGGCCTGCTGCACGAGCGGGGTGCCGCGGCTCGGCTCCTCGCCGTTGGACAGCACCGCGACGCGCGGGCGCCCGACGCCGAGCACCGCGTGCACGAGCGCCGCGCCCATGAAGGCGAACTGGACGAGGTGCTCGGGGCGCACCTCGACGTTCGCGCCGACGTCGACCAGCGTGACCGGATGGCCCGGGACGGGCACCGGCAGGGCCAGGGCGGGGCGGTGGATCCCCGCGCCGCGGCGGATCTCGAAGAGGCCCGCGGCCAGCGCCGCGCCCGTCGAGCCGGCCGAGACGAGCGCGTCGGCCTCCCCGGCCGCCACCGCGCGGGCCGCCATCACGATCGAGGCGTCCTTGGTCGAGCGCGCCGCGCGCGCCGGGTCGGCCGCCTTGGCGATCGACGTGGGCGCGTCGACCACCGTGACGTGGTCGGGCACCTCGCCGATCTCCGCCGCCGGGCCGAAGAGGATGACCGGCACGCCGGCGTCCGCCGCGCCGAGCGCGACCTCACGGGCGCCGAGGTCGGCGCCGTTGGCGTCCACCGCGACCGTCGCGGGCATCGCGGGCCTCAGCTAGTGGGTCCGTCCGTAAGTCGGGCGGGTCGTCGGGCGTCGCTGGCCGGAATTCGACCCACCCACCCCGACCGGCGTCCGAAGGTGTGGGCGGGTGGGGAACAGTCCGAGGACCGCCGGGTGGCGCCAGGCGGCCGCCAGCGACGCCGAAACCCGTCGGACTGACGGACGGCCCCACTAGTGCTCGTGGTCGTGGTCGTGCTCGGCCGCGGCCGGCGACACGACCTCGCGCCCGCGATAGGAGCCGCACACCGGGCAGACCCGGTGCGGCCGGCGCGGGCTGTGGCACGTCGGGCACGCGTTGACCGCCGGCGACGCGATCTTGTGCTGGGCGCGGCGCTTGCTCGTGCGGGCGTGCGACTGCTTCTGCTTGGGGACCGCCATGGCGCAGCAAGAGTAGCGTGGTCCTGACCTACCCCAGCCGCGGATCCTCCTGGACCAGGGCGAGCAGCCGCCGGGCCAGCGCCTGCATGACCTTGCGCTCGACGACCGGGTTGTCGTCCATCATGCGCCTGAAGTCGCGCTCGTTGAGCACGAAGAAGCGCAGCGGGGTCTTGGCGACCACCGTCGCCATGCGAGGGACGTGCTCGACGAGCGCGATCTCGCCGAAGAAGCGCCCCGGCTGCGGCATCTCGATCCGCTTGCCGCCGCGGATGAAGTCGACGTCGCCATCGACGATGGCGAAGAACTCGTGGCCGAGCTCGCCCTCCTTGGTGAGGACCGTCCCGGCCTCGACCTCGAGCTCGTCCGCCATGGCGGCGAGCTGCGCGAGCTCCTCGTTGGAGAGCCCGGCGAACAGCGGCGCCTGCTTGAGCGCGTCGATCTTGGTGTCGTGGCTGAAGAGGGGCACACGGCAACGTTACCCTCGGGCGGTGGCTCCGGACGTCCGCATCCGTCCGATGGATCGCGCGGACGTCGCCGCCGCCGACCTCGTCACCTACGACGCGCTCCAGCGCGCCATCCTCCAGCCGCGCGAGAGCTTCGACCAGCGGACGCGCCGCGGGCGCTCGCGGATCGCGCACCTGCTCGAGACCGATCCCGGCGGCGCGTGGGTCGCCGAGAGCGGCGGCCGCGTGGTCGGCGTCGCGCTCGCGCTGCTGCGCGAGGGCCTGTGGGGGCTGTCGCTGTTCGCCGTCGAGCCCGAGCTGCAGGACAACGGCATCGGCCGCCGGCTGCTGGAGGCCGCGCTGGGCTACGCCGACGGCGCGCGCGGCGCGATGGTGCTCAGCTCGACCGATCCGCGGGCGATGCGCCGCTACGCGCTCGCCGGCTTCGCGCTGCGGCCCCTCGTGGCGGCGGCAGGGATCGTCGACCGCGCCGCGCTCCCGGCCCGCCATCCCGACGTGCACGCCGCGACCGGCGACGACCTCGAGGCCACCGAGGCGGTCTCGCGCGCGGTGCGCGGCGCGACGCACGCGCCCGACCTGCCCAACGCGCTGGCCAACGGCAACGAGGTGCTCGTGCTCGGCGAGCGCGGGTTCGTCGTGCACCGCGACGGCTCGCCGCGACTGCTGGCCGCGCTCGACGAGGAGGCCGCCGAGGCGCTGCTGTGGAGCGCGCTCGCCGCCTCACCGCCCGGGGCGACGGTCCAGGTCGACTTCATCTCGGCCGGCCAGGACTGGGCGATCGCGGTCCTGCTGGCCGCGCGGCTGGCGCTCTCGCCCGAGGGCCCGCTGTTCGTGCGCGGCGACGTCGGGCCGCTGCGGCCCTACCTGCCGTCGGGCGCCTACCTGTGAGGCCATGACCGATCGCGAGGTCGCCGAGGGGGCCGTCCGCCGCGCCGGCGAGCTGCTGCGCGACGGCTTCGGCGCCGACCACGAGGTGCACCGCAAGTCGGCGGCGGGCGCCGACGTCGTCTCGGCGGCCGACCGGGCGGCCGAGGCCGCGGTCGTGGCGGTGCTGCGCGAGCAGCGTCCCGCCGACGGGATCCTCGGCGAGGAGGGCGCGCGCGTGGAGGCCGAGCGCACCTGGCTGATCGACGCGCTCGACGGCACGTTCAACTACGTCTCGGGCGTGCCGCACTGGTGCGCGGCGGTCGCGCTGACCGACGCCCGCGGTCCGCTGGCCGGCGCCGTCTACGACCCGGTAGCCGGCGAGCTGTTCAGCGCCGCCCGCCGCGAGGGCGCCGGCGGGCTGGAGGTCAGGACGGGGCGCCCGCTGCGCAGCGCGCTGGTCTCCCAGGTCCTCGCCGGTGGCTGGCACGTCGCCGGCGCGCCCGAGCTCGTCGACGCGCTGGGCGAGCTTCTCGGGGCTACTCGAACCTGAGCTCGCCGAGCTTCGCCCAACGCGAGTCGCGCTCGCGCGGGTGCTCGTGCGGGCGCGCGTTGAGGTCCTCGCCGCAGACGGGGCACAGCCCGGCGCAGTCCTCGAGGCAGACGATCTGGGCGGGAAGCGCGAGCGCCAGGGCGTCGTGGGCCCAGGCCGACAGGTCGAGGTCGTCGCCATCGACGTAGGGCGAGTCCAGTTGCTCGCTGTCGCCGCCGGGCTGGTCGACCTCGCGCGCGTCGACGACGACCTCCGGCGACGCGGCGGTCAGGCAGCGCATGCACGGGCCCTCGACGCGGGCGCTGAAGCGCAGCCGCAGCGACCAGCCGCCATGCGTCATGCGCGCGACGTCGAGCGTGAGCCCGACGCGCTCGGGCGCCACGGTGTAGCGCTCCCCGCCGAAGTGGAAGCCGTCGAGCGGGATGTCGAGCGCGAAGCGCCGCCCCTCTCCTGCGGTGAGCCCCAGCCGTCCGAGATCGAAGGTGGTGCTCACGCGCTCCAGCGTAGTGCGCGGTTCAGGCCTTCTCGGCCTCCTCCTCGCGCTCGACAAGGTCCTTCTTGAGCACCTTGCCCGTGGCATTGCGCGGCAGCTCGTCGATGAAGACGACCTGCTTGGGGACCTTGTAGTTGGCGAGGTTCTCCTTGACGTAGGACTTGACCTGCTTCTCGTCGAGGCTCTTGCCGTCGCGCGGGACGACGAACGCCTTCAGCGCCTGGCCGAACTTCTCGTCCTCGACGCCGACGACCGCCGCCTCCTTGATCCCCTCGTGCCGGCAGAGCAGGTCCTCGACCTCGGCCGGGAAGACGTTCTCGCCGCCCGAGACGATCATCTCGTCGTCGCGGCCGTCGATGAAGAGGTTGCCGTGCTCGTCGAAGTGCCCGACGTCGCCCGACGACATCAGGCCGTCGATCATGTCCTTGCCGCCGCCGCCGGTGTACCCCTCGAACTGCATCTCGTTGCCGACGAAGATGCGACCCGTTCTGCCGGGCTCGGTGACCTCGTTGGCCTCCTCGTCGTAGAGCTTGACCACGGTGGCGCGCGGCGCCTTGCCCGCGGTCCCCGGCGCCTGGCGCAGGTCGGCCGGCGTGGCGATCGTCGCCCACGCGACCTCGGTCGAGCCGTAGAGGTTGTAGAGGACGTCGCCGAAGAGGTCCATGGTCCTGGTGGCGAGCTCGCCCGGCAGCGCCGACCCCGACGCGGCGATGATCTCCAGCGCGCGGGTGTCGTACTTGCGGATGACGTCCTCGGGCAGCTCGAGGATCCGCTGGAGCATCACCGGGACGACGGCGAGCGTCCGGCACTCGAACTGGGCGGTGGCGCTCAGGCAGCCCTCCGGCGTGAACTTGCGGCGCAGCACGATCGTCGAGCCCAGGCCGAGGCCGAGGGTGAAGTGCAGGAAGCCCCACGAGTGGAACATCGGCGCGGCGACGTGGACCGTCTCGCGGGTCCGCAGGGGGATCTTGCTGAACAGCACAGCGGCGGGGTCCAGCGACTCGGGCTGCTTGCGCGAGGCGCCCTTGGGCGAGCCGGTCGTGCCCGAGGTGAGGATGACGACGCGGCCCTTCTCGGACGGCGGCACGAGGTTGGACGGATCGCCGCCGTCGATGAGCTGCTCGAGCACCGGGGCGTCGTGCTGCTCCGCGCCGTCGGTCCAGGCCACGAAGCGCAGGCGGTCCTTGGCGCCCTCGGCCACGAGCTCGGCGAACTCCTCGTCATAGACGATCGCCTTCGCGTTCTCGCGCTCCGAGACCTCGGCGATCTGCGGGGCGGCGAACCCGGTGTTGAGGTACAGCGCGTTGGCCCCGAGCTTGGACAGCGCGACGGTGATGTCGATGAAGCCGCGGTGGTTGCGGCAGAGGATCGCGACGTTGTCGCCCTCGTCGATGCCGCGCTCGGAGATCGCGTTGGCGAGGCCGTTGGTGCGGCGCTGCACCTCGGCGAAGGTCAGCGACCCGAGCTCGTCGATGATGGCCAGCTCGTCCGGGTGAAGGAGCGCGCCCGTCGCGTAGCCGGCGGCCGGCGTTGGGCCCCAGCGGACCATGTTGAGGCCGGTCCGCACCAGCTTGTCGGGACGCATCGGCCGGATGAACCCGACTTCCGTCAGCGTCTTCACGGTGAACAGCTTCGTCCCGACCTGACCCAGAATGCTCATGAAAGAAGGTGTAGCACCTGCCTCAGAGATCCAGCCCCCGTGGGACGGCGCCCTTGTCTACGAGCGCATAGATCTCCGCCGCGCGCCGGGGGTTGAGGAAGACGTGGCGCTGGCCCACGCTGGGCTTCTCGAGCAGCAGGCCGGACTTCAGCAGCTTCTCGCCGACGTCCTCGGCGAGCGCGCGGTCGTTGCCGGCGAAGCCGCGCGCCAGGTGGGAGAACTCCGTGTGGTAGCCGCCCCACTTGCCCATGCCGGCCAGGCGCTGGAGGATGCGGCGCGCGACGCGCCGGGCGGGCTGGGGATCGTCGTGCGGACGCGTGACCTGGTGCTCGTCGGGGCCGAGGGCGGCGAGGACGGCGTCCTCGTTGGCGTCGGCGGCGCCGGGGTCGGCGGGGTTGGCGCCCAGCGCGGCGAGGGCCTCGGCGACCTTGAGCGGATGGCGCGCGCCGATCGGCTCGCGCAGGTCGACGGCGGCCGGCTCGAGGACGGCGCCGGGCACGGCGAGCGCCCGGGCGCGCACGCGGTCGACGTCGGCGACGTACTCGTCGAAGGCCAGCGTCGCCAGCTCGGGGTCGTCGCCCGGGGAGCGCAGCACCAGGTGCCCGCCGGGGAAGGCGCCGGCCGTGATCGGCCGCCCGCCGGCGACGACGAGGGCGCCCGCCAGCGCGGCGACGAGCAGCCAGCCGCGCTCGTCGACCTGGTAGGGGTCGGCGCGCAGCGAGGCCGCCACCGGCGCGACGGCGAGCAGGCCGCTGCCGGGCACGGCGGCCACCGCGACGGCGATCGGGTCGCCGTAGCCGGAGCGCGGCTTGGCCAGCTCGCCGGCCCCCCGCTCCAGCTCGCGCTCGAGCAGCGAGCGCAGCTGCCCGGCCCGCTCGCGCGGCGCCGCGGCGCCGCCCGCGTCGGCGAGCGCATCGGCGAAGGCGGACATCGCGTACGAAGCTAGTACCGCGTCAGCCAACCTTCGCCCCGTTCGGCGGGCCCTCGCCGCGCCTGGCGCGGCCGTCGGGCTTGAACGTGCCACCAGCCTGCCCTGAGCCCGCCGCCCACGCCAGGCACGACGATGGCTCCGCCGGCGACGAGGCGAATGTTGCATGACACGGCACTAGAAGCCGAGGATCGCCGCGACTTCGCGCGCGCAGCCCCACGCGAGGCCCACGCCCGTGCCGCC
>DASXRF010000239.1:0-5119 GCA_036506755.1 Solirubrobacteraceae bacterium
CACGGTCGACCCCGACGGCCGGGTCGTCGTCGGCGTGCTGCGCTTCCGGCCCTTCGCCGGCGAGGCGCCGGTGCCGGGCGAGTTCGTCCGCATCGATGCCGACGGCAGCATCACCACCGTCCTGCCCGGCGTCGACTGGGCCAACGGGTGCGCCTACTCGCCCGACGGGCGCACGTTCTACGGCTGCGACTACCAGCGCGGCGTCGTGCTGGCCGCCGAGCGCCGCGACGACGGCACGTACGGGCCTCCGCGCACCGTGGTCGTCTCGCCGAGCGGCGAGGCGGACGGCCTGGCCGTCGACGAGCACGGCGCCCTGTGGGTCGCGCTCGGCTCGGCCGGCCGCGTCGGGCGCTTTCGCCCCGACGGGACGCTCGAGGACGAGCTGGAGGTCCCAGGCGGCTTCGTGGCCAGCCTCTGCTTCGGCGGCGCCGACGGCCGCGACCTGTTCGTCACCACCGCCGGGAGCGACGAGGACCCGACCGCCGGCGCCGTGTTCCTGACGCGCGCTCCGGTTGCCGGGGCGCTCATCCCGCCGGCGCGCTGACAGGCCACACGGCCGGGTGCCGGTGTTAGGGTCGAGCAAAAGAGGCCACGAGGAAGGGGCAAGGATGCAAGTGCCCGCGCCGTTCGAGTACGCCCGCGCGACGAGCGTCGAGGACGCGCTCGCCCTGCTCGACAGGCTCGGTCCCGAGGCGCGGCTGATCGCCGGCGGTCACTCGCTGCTGCCGATGATGAAGCTGCGGCTCGCGGCGCCCGAGCACCTCGTGGACATCAACCCGCTTGAGGGCGAGCTGCGCTACATCCGCGAGGCCGACGGCGAGGTCCGCATCGGCGCCCTGACCCGCCACCGCGACCTGCTCGAGTCCGACCTGCTGGCCCGGCGGCTGGCGGTCTTCCGCGACGCCGAGCGCGTCATCGCCGATCCGCCGGTGCGCAACCGGGGGACGATCGGCGGCGCGCTGTGCCAGGCCGACCCCGCCGAGGACCTGTCGGCGGTCTGCGCCGCGCTGGGCGCCCGCGTCGTGATCCGCGGGCCCGACGGCGAGCGCTCCGTCGACATGACCCACTTCCACCGCGGCCCGTTCAGCACCGCGGTCGGCGACGGCGAGATGCTCGTCGAGGTCCGCGTCCCGTTGCGCGAGCACGCCGGCAGCGCCTACGAGAAGGTCGAGCGCCGCGCCGGCGACTGGGCGATCGCCGCCGCCGCGGCGATGGTCCAGCTCGACGGCCCCGCCATCGGCGACGCCGGCATCGCGCTGGCGGCCGTCGGCGCGCACGCCCCGCGCTTGACGTGGGCCGAGGACGCCCTGCGCGGCCGGCCGCCGTCCGAGGAGGCCTTCGCCGAGGCGGCACGCCGGGCCGCCACCGACTGCGAGCCGATCGCCGACCAGCGCGGCCCTGCCGACTACAAGCGCCACCTGGCGCGCGAGCTCACCCACCGCGCCCTGCGCCGTGCCGCCGAGCGCGCCCTGGCCGAGGAGGTCTGACACCGTGCACGTCACCGTCACCGTCAACGGCGAGGCGCGCTCGGCCGACGTCGAGCCGCGCCTGCTGCTCGTCCACTTCCTCCGCGACACCCTCGGGCTGACGGGCACGCACTGGGGCTGCGACACGTCGAACTGCGGCACCTGCGTCGTCCTCGTCGACGGCGAGCCGGTCAAGTCGTGCACGACGCTCGCCGTCATGGCCGACGGCCACGAGGTGCGCACCGTCGAGGGCCTCGAGCGCGACGGCGCGCTGGACCCGGTGCAGGAGGGCTTCATGGAGGCGCACGGCCTGCAGTGCGGCTTCTGCACGCCGGGCATGATGATGACCGCGCGGGCGCTGCTGGACGCCAACCCGCATCCGAGCGACGCCGAGATCCGCGAGGCGATCTCGGGCCAGCTGTGCCGCTGCACGGGCTACAAGAACATCGTCGCCGCCATCCGCTGGGCGGCCGACCACCAGACGGTCCCCGAGACCGCTCCCAAGGAGGTGAAGGCCTGATGGCCGGCACCGCCGAGCGCCCCGTCGGCTTCGGGCGCCTCAAGCGCAAGGAGGACCCGCGCTTCGTCCGCGGGCGCGGGCACTACGTCGACGACGTCGTCCTGCCCGGGATGCTGCACGGCGCCGTGCTGCGCAGCCCGCTCGCCCACGCGCGCATCCTCAACATCGACACGTCGGCCGCGCTCGCCCATCCGAAGGTCCACGCGGTCATCACCGGCAAGGACCTCGAGGCCCAGAGCCTCGCCTGGATGCCCACGCTGAGCGCCGATGTCCAGGCCGTGCTCGCCACCGACAAGGTGCGCTTCCAGGGCCAGGAGGTCGCCTTCGTCGTCGCCGACGACCGCTACGCCGCGCGCGACGCGCTCGAGCTCATCGACGTCGACTACGAGCCGCTGCCGGCGGTCGTCGACGCCAAGAAGGCGCTCGACCCCGACGCGGCGATCGTCCGCGACGAGATCGAGGGCAAGCGCGACAACCACATCTTCGACTGGGAGGCGGGCGACCGCGCGGCGACCGACGCGGTCTTCGCCGGCGCCGAGGTCGTCGTCGCGCAGGACATGGTCTATCCGCGCTCGCATCCCGCGCCGCTGGAGACGTGCGGGGCCGTCGCGCAGTACGACGCCGTCGAGGGACGGCTCACGCTGTGGACGACCACGCAGGCGCCGCACGCGCACCGCACGCTGTACGCGCTCGTCGCCGGGCTGCCCGAGCACAAGATCCGCGTCATCTCGCCGGACATCGGCGGCGGCTTCGGCAACAAGGTCCCGATCTACCCGGGCTACGTGTGCGCGGTCGTCGCGGCGATCGTCACCGGCAAGCCCGTCAAGTGGATGGAGGACCGCAGCGAGAACCTGATGTCGACCGGCTTCGCCCGCGACTACCACATGCGCGGCGAAATCGCGGCCACGCGCGACGGGAAGA
Organism: Solirubrobacteraceae bacterium; assembly: GCA_036506755.1. Taxonomy (GTDB): domain Bacteria; phylum Actinomycetota; class Thermoleophilia; order Solirubrobacterales; family Solirubrobacteraceae; genus DASXRF01. The sequence continues at coordinate 2,908 of DASXRF010000239.1, forward strand.
TCCGCGCGATCCGCGTGCACGTGCTCGCCGACCACGGCGCGTTCAACGCGACCGCGCAGCCGACGAAGTACCCGGCCGGCTTCTTCTCGATCTTCACCGGCTCCTATGACCTCGAGGCCGCGCACTGCGCGGTGACCGGCGTGTACACGAACAAGGCGCCCGGCGGCGTCGCGTACGCGTGCTCGTTCCGCATCACCGAGGCGGTCTACCTGGTCGAGCGCATGGTCGACGTCCTCGCTCGCGAGCTGGGGATGGACCCGGCCGAGCTGCGGATGAAGAACCTGCTGCGGCCCGAGCAGTTCCCGTACAAGGCCAAGACGGGCTGGGAGTACGACTCGGGCGACTACCCAGCCGCGCTGCGCAAGGCGCTGGACATGGCCGGATACGACGAGCTGCGCCGCGAGCAGGCCGAGAAGCGCTCGCGCGGCGAGCTGATGGGCATCGGCGTGGCCTTCTTCACCGAAGGCGTCGGCGCCGGGCCGCGCAAGCACATGGACATCGCCGGGCTCGGCATGAACGACGAGGCGCAGCTCAGCGTGCGCCCGACCGGCAAGGCGGTGCTGCGCATCAGCGTGCAGACGCAGGGCCAGGGGCACGAGACGACGTTCGCGCAGATCGTCGCCCAGGAGCTCGGCATCCCGCCCGAGGACGTTGACGTGGTCCACGGCGACACTGACGCCACGCCCTTCGGGCTCGGGACGTACGGCAGCCGCTCGACGCCGGTCTCGGGCGCGGCGGCGGCGGTCACGGCGCGCAAGGTGCGCGACAAGGCGCGGATCATCGCCGCGGCGATGCTCGAGGCCTCGTCCGACGACCTCGAGTGGGAGCAAGGCCGCTGGTTCGTCAGGGGCGACCCGTCGCAGGGCGCGACGATCCAGGAGATCGCGCTGGCCGCGCACGGGACGGTCGACCTGCCGGAGGGCGTCGAGCCGCACCTCGACGCGGCGACGACGTACGACCCGCCGGAGCTGACCTATCCGTTCGGGGCGTATGTCTGCGTGGTGGACGTCGACCCGGGCACGGGCGTCGTCAAGGTGCGGCGCTTCATCGCGGTCGACGACTGCGGGACGCGCATCAACCCGATGATCGTCGAGGGCCAGATCCACGGCGGCCTGGCCGACGGCGTCGGGATGGCGCTGATGCAGATCATCGACTTCGACGAGCAGGGCAACTGCCTCAACGGCTCGTTCATGGACTACCTGCTGCCCACCGCGCTGGAGGTCCCCGACTGGGAGCTCGGCGAGACCGTCACCCCGTCGCCGCACCACCCGCTCGGCGCCAAGGGCGTCGGCGAGTCGGCGACCGTCGGCTCGCCGCCCGCGGTCGTCAACGCGGTGCTCGATGCGATCGGCGTGCGCCACGCCGACATGCCGCTCACGCCGGCGCGGGTATGGCAGGCCATGCAGCGATGAGCGACCCCGGAAGCCAGCGCCACGTCGCCCGGACGCCGGTGACCGGGGACCCCCGCACCGGAGGCGGCGCCCCGTACGTGGAGGCGATCGTCGTGCGCTGCGCGCGCCCGACGATCGCCCGCGCCGGGGACCGCGCGGTCGTCCGGGCGGACGGGACGATCGAGGGCTTCGTCGGCGGGTCGTGCGCGGACGAGACCGTGCGCCTGCACGCGCTGCGCGCGCTGGAGACCGGCGAGGCGGTGCTCGTGCGCATCGTCCCGGGCGGCGGCGACGGCGCGGCCGACGAGGAGGGCGCCGTGGTGGTGGCCAACCCGTGCCTGAGCGGCGGCGCGCTCGAGGTCTTCCTGCAGCCGCACGTGCCGGCGCCGCGCGTCCGCGTCGTGGGCGACTCGCCGATCGCCCGGGCGCTGTCCGAGCTGGCGCCGTCGGTGGGCTTCGAGGTCGGCGGCGAGGACCCGTTCGCGGTGGTCGTCGCCTCGCTCGGGCACGGCGACGAGGAGGCGCTGCGCGCGGCGCTCGACTCGGGCGCCGAGTACGTCGGGCTCGTCGCCAGCCGGCGGCGCGGGGCGGAGGTCCTCGCGGCGCTCGGCCCGGGCGCCGAGCGCGTGCACACGCCGGCGGGCCTGGACATCGGCGCGCGCACGCACGCCGAGATCGCGCTGAGCATCCTGGCCGAGCTCGTCGCCGCGCGCCGCCGCCCGGCATTGGCGCCGCCGCCGCCGGCGCCGGTCGCCGCGGCGCCGCACGCCTGTCATGCCGCGCACCCCTGAGCCGTTTGCCACCGGGCTGGTGCTCGCCGC
>DASXRF010000240.1:0-5778 GCA_036506755.1 Solirubrobacteraceae bacterium
GACGCGCGCACGCCCGACTGCGCGCTCCTCGTCCGCGCGCGCGCCGCACTGCCCGAGGGCGCCGCAAGCATCACCGTGAGCGTGGCGCCCGAGGGCGACGCGGTCCGCGACGCGCGCCTCGGGGACGCCGGCACCTCGGCCACCCTGGCCGCCGGCGAGGTCCGCCCGTTGCGCGTGAACGTGAGCGGAACGGGGACCGGCCGCGTCATCGTCACCGTCACGCCGCCGGGCGAGACCCCGAGCTTCCTGCGCTACGCCGTGCCCGTGCGCGTGACCGCCCCCGCCGACGATCCGCAGGACCCGCCCGTGCAGCCGCAGCCGGAGCCGCAGCCCCAGCCGGAGCCCGCGGGCGCCGAGCCCGAAGCGGGGACCACGGGCCCCCCGAGCGCCCAGGTTCCGGACGCGGCCGGCGACGAGTCCTCGTCGACGCGCCGCTGCGTCAGCCGCCGGCGCTTCACGGTGACGGTCCGGCGCCCCCGCGGTGCCAGGCTCACCCATGTGCGCGTCACGATGGCGGGCAAGCGCATCGCCGTCCGCAGGCGCGGCGGCCGGCATCGTGCCGTGATCGATCTGCGCGGCCGCGAGGGCGGAACCGTGCGCGTGGTCATCACCGCCCAGACGTCCACGGGCAAGCGGCTGCGGGACGTTCGGATCTATCGGACCTGCGGCGCCGCCCGACACCTCGGGCGCCGAGTGAGGGGTTACGCTTCCGGTCTGGTGCGATGATGGTCGACGAGCTGGCGCTCGCGCGGGCCGCATTGGTCGAGCAGGAGGAGAGGCTCCGGCGCCTGGTCAGCTGCGCGGACGCCCTCGCCGCCAACCGCGACCTGGAGGACGTGGCGCGCGCGCTCTGCGCCCAGATCGACCAGGCGGTGCACGCGGACTGCTGCGCGGTCTACGTCGCCGGCCGCGACGGCGCCGACGGCGACTACCGGCTGCGCGCGGCCACCGGGTCCGGCGCCTCCGACGTGCCGGCCGCCGTTGCGGCGCCCGCCGCGCGGCGTGCGGAGGGGGAGCGCCTCGAGCTGCCGTTCGGGCGCTCCGGCGCGATCGTGGGCGTCGTGCACCTGGAGCGCGCGCGCCCGTACTCGGAGGCAGAGATCGACGAGCTCGAGCACCTCGTCAAGCTCGGCACGATCGCCATCGCCCACTCGCTGGCGGTGCAGGATGCGGAGCGCCAGGCGAACATCGCCCGCGCCATGCGCGAGGCCAACCCCGACGCGATCGGGCTCTTCGACGCATCGGGCCGCCCGATCATCGAGAACGGGCCCATGCGCCGGGTGCGGCCCGAGCTCGAGTCCAGCGGGTGGCGCGCTCCCTTCGCCGACCGCCGGGCGAACGACGTCCGGAGCGAGATCGAGTTCGCCGGCGACCGCGAACGGACCTACTCCCGTGTCGCGGTGCCGGTCGAGGACGACGACGGCTTCCTCGGCACGCTGGTCGTCTTGCGCGACACGACCGCCGAGCGCGCGGCCGAGCGCGCCAAGGACCGCTTCTTCGCGCTGGTCTCGCATGAGCTGCGCACACCCTTGACGGCGATCATCGGCTTCCTGGAGCTCGCCTTCGCCGACGACGGCGCGGACCTGGCCCCCGAGCAGGCCCAGGCGATCGAGGTGATCGAGCGCAACACCCGGCGCCTGTATCGCCTGGTCAGCGACCTGCTCTTCGTCGCCCAGGTCGAGGCGCGCGTGGCGGAGCTGCCGCGCGCCCGTGTCGCGCTCGGACGGATCGTTGCCGAGACGCTCGAGTCGGCGCGGCCGCAGGCGCACGCCGCGCGGGTCGCCCTCGAGCCGCGAATCGAGCGCGACGTCGAGGTGCTCGGCGACGCGGACCGGCTCGGTCAGCTGATCGAGAACCTCGTCTCGAACGCGCTGAAGTTCACGCCGGCCGGCGGAGAGGTCACCGTCCGCCTGACCGGGAGCGACGGGCACGCGCGGCTCGAGGTCATCGACACCGGCACCGGCATCGAGGTCGACGACGAGGCGCGGCTGTTCGAGGCGTTCTACCGCTCGCCTACGGCCGTCGCGCGCCACGTTCCCGGCGTCGGGCTGGGGCTGGCGGTGGCGGGCTCGATCGTGCGCGCCCACGCGGGCGAGATCAAGGTCCGCAGCGCGCCCGGCGAGGGGACCACCTTCGTCGTCGAGCTGCCGGCGCTCTAGGTCTAGGCGCTGCGGCGGAGAGCCGCCGGCAAGCGGTAGTGGTAGCGGTAGCCGAAGCCGCGGACGGTCTCGATGAGCGGATGGTCGGTGACGACCTCGAGCTTGCGCCGCAGATAGCCGACGTAGAGCTTGACCTGGTCGCGCGACGTGTTGATCGCGTCGTGCCAGACGAGCTCGAGCAGCTGGTCGTGGGTGAGCACCTGCTGCGGGTGGCGTGCGAAGGCCGCCATGAGCTTGAACTCGAGCGGCGTGAGCGCGACCTCGTGGCCCTCGACCTCGACGAGGTGGTTGGCGAGATCGACGCGGACCACGCCGTCATCGAGGACCTCCGGGGCGTCCGGACGGCGGGCCGCGGATCGCCGCAGCAGGACCCCGACGCGGGCCAGCAGCTCCTGGCGGCCGAACGGCTTGGTGACGTAGTCGTCCGCCCCACCGCGGAGCCCGCGGACCTTCTCGGGCTCGGTCGCCATGGCCGTGAGCAGCAGGACCGGGACATCGCTGAGGTCGCGGATCCGGTCGAGGGTCTGCCAGCCGTCGAGGTCCGCCATCCCGATGTCGAGGACGACCAGGTCGGGGCGATCGGAGTAGAGCCGTCGAAGACCCTCCCGGCCGTTGGGGGCAGTGAGCACCTCGTGTCCGCCTCGCTCGAGCAGCCGGCGCAGCAGCTCGCGCAGGTCGTCGTCGTCGTCGACGACCAGGACGCGCGCGCGTGTGTCGGCGGTGACGTGGAGCCCGATCATCCTGTTTTCGGTAGACGGATACCCCGAGGCTTGCGCGACGTTAGCGGCCACACGCCAGTTGTCGGCCGCGTCGCGTCGAGCGCAAGGGCTTCTGTCCGGCTCCGGACGGGATCGCCGCGCTCAAGGCGGCTGCGCGGCGGCCGATTTCCATGGCCAGGGCCTCGCTATCCTGAGGCGCGCCGATTGCCGGGTGGAGTAATTGGCAACTCGCCAGGTTCTGGCCCTGGAATTCAAGGTTCGAGTCCTTGCCCGGCAGTGTTCGAACGCCCCAGGACGGGGCGTTTCGTCGTTTCGGTCCGTCCGGGACCCATGCGAACATCTGTTCGCATGAAGACGAGGGTCCGCGTCATCGGCTTCGCCCGCTGCACGTGGACGGCCGCGGCCCGGCGAGGCGACGTCGTGCCGCGGCCGCAGGCCATGCCGCTCGGGCTCCCGCTCGCGGGCAGGCGCAACCGGACCCATGTCGAGAGCCGTCTGATCGCCGCGGGCCTGCTCGATGATGGCGCCTGCGAGGCATGCGGCACCAGCGCATGGCTCGGGCAGCCGCTCTCGCTCGCGCTCCATCACATCAACGGCGACGGCCAGGACAACCGGCTGGAGAGCCTGCAGCTGCTGTGTCCGAACTGCCACAGCCAGACCGAGAACTTCTCCGGCCGCAACAAGCGGCGGCTCCACGCGGTGTGACGAGCAGCGGCTCCCCGTATTCGCGCTTCAAGCGCGCGCTCGCCACCGGCAACCTGGCGCTGGTGCACGCGGCGGCCGCCGAGCTTCCGGCGGTCGACCTGGCCGACGCGCTGGCGATCTGCCTGCTGATGAGCGCGCGAGACGACGAGCGCTTCGAGCGCGCCGCGGTGCGGTGGCTCGCGCGGCTGGCGATGGAGCGCCCCGGGGTCGGGCTCGGGGAGCTGCGCAACGGTCTGGTGGCGTTCGAGGCGATGCCGTACAACCGGACGGCGGCGCGGGAGACGCTCGCCGAGCTGTGCGAGCGCGTCGGTCTGCCCGGCGCGGTGCGGATGCTGCGCGGATGACGGCAGGCGGACGCGAGCGGGGCACCGGGTTCCGGAGTCCGGGTTCCGCGCTCGTTTCGTTGGACGAATGTCCCTGGTCCAGGTTCCGGGCCGCTGGTATGGTCGCCACGGACCGGTTCGCGGTCTGCGACCGACTTCGCCGCGGCAAGGGATGCCGCGAGCCGCCCGGACAACCAAGGACGGAAAGTGCAGCCAGGAGGCGAGCCCCACAACGGGCGACCGTTTGCGTCGCGCAACCCCGCGCGCCGGCGCCCCGACGCGGGTGTGCTCGGCACCGCAACGAGCACCGGCCGCGTCCGGGCCGAGGGCAAGTTCCTCTTCCGCGGCGAGCGCAAGCTCCACCTGCGCGGCGTCACCTACGGCACCTTCGCGCCTGACCACGACGGCTACCTGTGCCCGGCGCCCGCCGTGGTCGACCGCGACTTCGCCGCGATGGCGCGATCCGGGATCAACGTCGTGCGCGTCTACACGCAGCCGCCTCGCTGGCTGCTCGACCTCGCGGCCGACCACGGCCTGCTCGTGCTCGTCGGCCTGTGGTGGGAGCAGAACGTCGCCTTCCTCGACGACCGCGCCCGCCGCCGCGCCGTCGAGGCGAAGTTCCGCGCCGGCGTGCGGGCCTGCGCCGGGCATCCCGCGGTCCTGGCCTACGCGGTCGGCAACGAGATCCCCGCCGGCATTGTGCGCTGGCACGGCCGCCGGCCGGTCGAGCGGTTCCTCGAGCGCCTCGTCGCCGCCGCGCGCGACGAGGACGACGCGCTCGTCACCTACGTCAACTTCCCGTCGACCGAGTACCTCGAGGTCCCCTCCGCGGACTTCGTCAGCTTCAACGTCTACCTCGAGGACCCCGACCGGCTGGCCGCCTACCTCGCCCGGCTGCACAGCCTCGCCGGCGACCGCCCGCTCGTCCTCGCCGAGCTCGGGCTCGACAGCCGCCGCCACGGCCGCGAGGTCCAGGCGCAGTCGATGCGCGCCCAGCTCCAATCGGCGTTCGCCGCCGGCTGCGCGGGCACGTTCGCGTTCGCCTGGACCGACGAATGGCACTGCGGCGGCTTCGACATCGAGGACTGGGACTTCGGCCTGACCGACCGCGCGCGCCGGCCCAAGCCCGCGCTCGCCGCCGTCGAGCGCGCCTACGCGCAGCTGCCCCTCCCGGAACAGCGCCGCTGGCCTCGCATGTCGGTCGCGGTGTGCAGCTACAACGGCGCGCGCACCCTCGCCGACTGCCTCGACGGCGCCCTGGCGCTCGACTACCCCGACTACGAGGTCATCGTCGTCAGCGACGGCTCGACCGACGCGACCGCCGAGATCGCCCGCAGCCGCGGCGTCCGCGTCATCGAGACGCCCAACCGGGGTCTCTCGAGCGCGCGCAACACCGCCCTGGCGGCGGCGAGCGGCGAGATCGTCGCTTACCTCGACGACGACGCGCGTCCCGACCCGCACTGGCTGCGCCACCTCGCCGCGGCCTTCGACGACCCGGCGTGCGCCGCGGCCGGCGGCCCCAACATCGCGCCCCCCGGCGCCGGCTGGGTCGCCGCGTGCGTTGACCGCTCGCCCGGCGGCCCGGCGCACGTCATGCTCTCCGACACCGAGGCCGAGCACCTGCCCGGCTGCAACCTCGCCGTGCGCCGGCGCGACCTCGAGCTCATCGGCGGCTTCGACAGCCGCTTCCGGATCGCCGGCGACGACGTCGACGTCTGCTGGCGGCTGCAGGAGCACGGGCGCCGACTGCGCTTCTGCCCCGGCGCGGTCGTGCTCCACCACCGCCGAACGACCGTGCGCGCGTACGCCCGCCAGCAGCGCGGCTACGGCGCGGCCGAGGCGCTGCTCGAGCGCAAGTGGCCCGAGCGCTAC
>DASXRF010000241.1:0-6292 GCA_036506755.1 Solirubrobacteraceae bacterium
TGGCAGCGCCTCACGTACGCGTGGATGCTGCGGCGCCGGGGGCTCGTGCGCACCCGCGCGGTCGCCGCGCTCAACGTCGCGGGCGCGGGCGCGCGCTGGCTGGCGCTCACGCCGCTCGGCGACCGCGCGGCGGACCGGCGGGGCCGGTGGCGCTGGTGGGCGTCGCTGCACGCCGCCGGCCTGGCGCGGCGCGACGTGCTGGCGCGCACAGAGGGGTCTGACCCCTATTTGTGTTAATCGCAGTCGTTGGGCAGCAGCCGCCCGAGCTGGAACGCCCAGTGGCAGAGCAGCCCGACCGCGGCGACGAGCGCGCCGTCGCGATCGCCGCGCGCCCGGCGGCGCGCCGCCGCGGTGAGCTGGCGCGCGCTGTGGCGGACGATGCCCGGCCCCAGCGCCGAGGGGAACGAGCCCGGGTGGCGGCGATCGACCCAGGCCGCGCCGGCGCCGTGGCGCGCCTGCTGGCGCGCCAACTCGCGCAGGGTGCGCCGGCTGCGGTGGACGACCGCGGCGCCGGGGCGGTCCTCGAGCGTCCAGTCGGCATCGCGCAGGCGGAAGCACAGGTCGGCGTCGCCGCCCGAGCGCACGGTCTCGACGAAGCCGCCCGCCGCCTCGAAGGCCGCGCGGCGCACCGCGCAGTTCGCGGTCTGCGCGTAGGCCCAGCGGCGGCCGGCCTCGGCCTGCGCCATCGAGCGGCTGAGCATCGCGTAGCGGGCGGCGAGCGGCGCGCGGCCGTCCACGGGCTCGTCGTCGACGCGTCCGACGAGCACGGCGGCGGTGTCGGTGGGGGACGGCTCGAAGTAGCGGTCGAGCAGGTCGGGCGACGGGTCGACGTCGGCGTCGAGGAAGGCGATCCACGGCGCGCGCCCGTTGCGCGCGCCGTGGTTGCGCGCGTGGTAGGAGGTCTGGCGCTCGGGCGCGCGCAGCACGCGCGGGTCGTCGACCGGCGGTCCGCCGGGGCGGTTGTCGACGACGACCAGCGAGTCGCCCTCGCGCAGCCGCAGCGCGCGCGTGCGGGCCAGCAGCGCGCGCAGCTCCGCGGGGCTCCCGCGGAACGGGATCACGACGTCGACGGCCGGGCGGGGCATGGAGGGGCGGACTCTGCCACGGCGCGCTCGGCAAGCTTCCGCGCCGTGCGCCTCTCGGTCATCCTCCGCGCGGGCGAGCGCTTCGCCGCCCCGCCGGGCGTCGAGGTGGTCGAGGTGCGCGTGCGCGCGGGGCTCACGCCGGCCGCCGAGCTCAACGCCGGCTGTGCCGCGGCCCACGGCGACGTCCTCGTGGCCGGACCGGCCCCGGCCGAGTGGCTCGCCGGTCTGGGCGACGCCTTCGCCGACCCGCGCGTGGCCGGCGTCGGCCGCGCCGTTCGCGCGGAGCTCTGGCGCGCGCGCCCGTTCCGATGGGACCTGACGGCCGACGAGATCGCCGAGTGGGCGGCGTCCTGGCGCGCGCGGGGCTGGACGTTCGACGACTCCGCGGCGCCGGCCGCTCCGCTTCCCGCCGGCCCACCGCCGGCCGTCGCCGTCTTCGTCGACCGCTTGCCGCAGCTCTCGGAGACGTTCGTCGGGGTTGAGGCCGACGCGCTGCGCCGCGCCGGGCACCGGGTCACGCTCGAGGCGCGCGCCCGGATGCCCGGCCCGCCCGGCCCCCTTCCCGTCCACTTCGCGTCCGACGAGACGCGCGCCGAGCGGCTGCGCGCGCTGGCCTGGCTCATCGCCCGCCATCCGCGGCGCTGCGCGCGCGACCTGGCGCGCCGTCGCCGCTGGGCCCGCGAGGAGGCCGTCACGCCGCTGCGCCGGCTGGCGCCGCGCGCGCGCCGCCTCGCCGCCGCTGCCCGCCCGCTGCACCTCCACGCGCACTTCGCCTACGAGGCGGCCCTCGATGCGCTGCGCCTCGGCGACCTGCTCGGCATCCCGGTCAGCGTCACCGCGCACGCGGCCGACATCTACCGCGACCCGCGCAACCTGCCGGCCAAGCTGGCCGGCGCGAACTTCGCGACCAGCGGCTGCGACGCGACGGTCGCCGACCTGCGGGCGCTCGTCGGGCCCGCCCGGGCGGGGGGCGTGATGAAGGTCGTCATGGGCGTCGACCCCGCGCGGTTCACCCGCCGCGCGCCGCACCCCGGCGGGCGTCACGTGCTCGCGGTGGGGAGGCTGATCGAGAAGAAGGGCTTCGTGCACCTCGTACGCGCGGCCGCGCGCGCCGGCGACATCCGCGTGACGATCCTCGGCGAGGGCCCGGAGCGCGCGGACCTCGCGGCCGAGATCGCCCGCCTCGGCGTGGCCGGCCGCGTCGCGCTGTCCGGCGCCGCCTCGCCCGACGGCGTCCGCGCGGCGCTCGAGGCCGCCGACCTGCTGTGCATGCCGTCGGTCGTCGCGCGCGACGGCGACCGCGACTCGATGCCCGTCGTCGTCAAGGAGGCGCTGGCGATGGAGGTCTGCGTCGTCGCCTCCGACGTGGCCGGCCTGCCGGAGATCGTCCGTCCGCCCTGGGGCCGGCTGGTTCCGCCCGCCGACCCCGGCGCCCTCGCCGCGGCGATCGAGGCCATGCTCGCGCGCCCGCCGGCCGAGCGCGCGGCCGCGGGCCGGGCCGGGCGCGCCCACGTCCTCGAGCACGCCAACGCCGACCGCGAGGCCGAGAAGCTCTCGCTGTTCATCCGCGCCGCGCAGCGCGCCCGGGCCAGTTAGGGCGCAGCGAAAGGGCGGGGTCCCCGGCACCGAACGGTGCGGGCCACATCTACGCGTCTGCCGGGGTCAGCTTCGGCGAGCGCCACGGCGCCGCCACGCGCCGCGGCAGCTCCTCGCGCAGCGCGTCGATCGCCACGCGATCCTGCGCGAGCGTGTCGCGGTCGCGGACCGTCACGGTGCGGTCCTCGAGCGTCTGGTGGTCGATCGTCAGGCAGTACGGCGTGCCGATCTCGTCCTGGCGGCGGTAGCGCCGGCCGATCGAGCCGCCCTCGTCGTACTCGAGCTTCAGCCCGCTGCCCTTGAGCGACTCGAGCACCTCCCGGGCGACATCGGGCTGGCCGTCCTTGCGCAGCAGCGGCAGCACGGCGACCTTCACCGGCGCCAGGCGCGGGTGGATCTTGAGCACCGTGCGCTGCTCGCCACCGAGCGTGTCCTCGTCGTAGGCGTCGACGAGGAAGGCCAGCGCGGCGCGGTCGGCGCCGGCGGCGGGCTCGATGACGTGCGGCACATACCGCTCGCCGGTCTGCTGGTCGAAGTACTCGAGCTTCTCTCCGGAGTACTCGGCGTGCTGGGTGAGGTCGAAGTTGCCGCGGTTGGCGATCCCCTCGAGCTCCGACCAGCCGATCGGGAACAGGTACTCGACGTCCGCCGTGCCGCTCGAGTAGTGCGACAGCTCGTCGGGGTCGTGCTCGCGCAGGCGCAGGTGGTCGGGGCGCAGGCCGAGCTCCTCGTACCAGCGGCGGCGCTCCTCCTTCCAGAACTCGTACCAGCCATCGGCGTCGTCGGGCGGGACGAAGAACTCCATCTCCATCTGCTCGAACTCCCGCGTGCGGAAGATGAAGTTGCCCGGCGTGATCTCGTTGCGAAACGACTTGCCGACCTGGGCGATGCCGAACGGCGGCTTCTTGCGCGCGAACTGCAGCACGTTCTTGAAGTTGATGAAGATGCCCTGCGCGGTCTCGGGGCGCAGGTAGGCGACCGACCCCTGCTCGCGCACGGGCCCGATCGTCGTCTCGAACATCAGGTTGAAGTCGCGCGCCTCGGTGAGGTCGCACTCGGGCCCCTCGCCCGGGTGCAGGCTAGGCTTCTGGCCGCACTCCGACTGGTCGAGGTGGTCGGCGCGGAAGCGCAGCTTGCACGTGCGGCAGTCGACGAGCGGGTCGGTGAAGCCGGCGAGGTGGCCGCTGGCCTCCCACACCCGCGGGTGCTGCAGGATGGCCGAGTCCAGCGCGACGATGTCGTCGCGGTCGAGCAGCATCGCCCGCCACCACTCGTCCTTGACGTTCTGCTTGAGCAGGACGCCGTAGTGGCCGTAGTCGTAGGTCGACCCGACGCCGCCGTAGATCTCGGAGCTGGGGAAGACGAAGCCGCGCCGCTTGCACAGCGCGACGACCTTGTCCATGGTGACCACGTCGGCCGCCATGCGGGCGGACCATACAATCCCCCCCGCCGATGCCGATCTACGAGTACCGCCGCGCCGACGGGACGACGTTCGAGGTGCTCCAGTCCTTCAGCGACGATCCGCTGACGCACGATCCCGACACCGGCGAGCCCGTGCACCGCGTCCTGCACGCGCCCGCGGTCCACTTCAAGGGGTCGGGCTTCTACAACACCGACTACGGCACCCGCAAGCGCTCGCGCGAGGTCAAGGAGGCCGGCGAGGGCGGCTCGGGCGGCGACGGCAAGAAGCCCTCCGACTCCAAGAAGGAGTCGAAGGGCTCCTCGTCGGACTCGTCGTCCGGCTCGGACTAGTGGACCCGTCCGCAAGTCCGACGGGTTTCGGACGCCATCCGCTGCCGCCCGGCGCCGCGCGACGGTCCTCGATGTGGCTGGGCCACACCTTCGGACGTCGCGCGGCCCCGGTCGGGACCGGACGACGCCCGACGCCCCGCCGGACTCACGGACGCGCCCACTAGCCGGCGCGCACGAAGCGCGAGCTCGGACCGAGCGCCGTCAGCCGGGTGGTGCCCAGGAAGCGGACGACGATCTTGAGCCGCCCGCGGCCGAGGCGGCGGGCGTTCGCGAACGACAGCGTCAGCCGGTAGTGGCAGGTGAAGTCGACCGCCGCGCGGCGCGTGGAGATCGTCTTCGTGCCCACCTTGACCTGGACCGAGACCCGGCCGCTCTGGCACGCCGCCGTGCGGCTCGTGCCGGGCGGCAGCCCGACGACGCCGGTCACGACGAACCGGAACGGCGCGCTGCGGTCGCGACCCGGCGCGACGCGCACCGACAGGCTGGTCGGCCGCACGCGGGCCGGCTTGCTCGCGCTCGGCGTCTGGTCGGTCGTGGTCGGCTGGGTCGTGCCCTGCCCGATCTGCTCGGACTGTCCGGTCTGCTCGGTCGAGCTCGTCGAGTCGGTCTGACCGCCCTGGCTGGGCAGCTCGACGGTCCCGCCGCCGTCCTGGCTGGGGAAGCTCACCGTCTCGCAGTCAGCGTCGACCCCGTCGAGCAGGTCCGCGATGACGCGGTCGTCCTCGCCGCCGCACTCGACCATGTCGGCGAAGGCGTCGCGCGAGATGATCGTGTCCGGGCCGGCGCGGCCCGAGAGCGTGTCCGCCCCGTCGCCGCCGACGAGCGTGTTGGCGGCGCTGGAGCCGGCGATGTCGTCGTCGCCCGACCCGCCGACGACGTTCTCCACGTCGGCGGCGACGTTGTCGCCCTCGCCGGCCGCGCCGTCGTCGGCGGCGCCGTCGATCGTGACGTCGAGTGCCGCCGTGCGCGACGAGTAGTCGGCGGTGTCCGAGCCGGTCGACCCGTTGAGGTCGTCGGCGCCCGTCCCGCCGTCGAGGATGTCGTCGCCGGTCTGGCCGTTGAGGCCGCCGTGGCTGGCTCCGCGGTGGTTGTCGTCGCCGGCGCCGCCGAGCAGGATGTCGTCACCCGGCCCGCCGTTGAGCGCGTCGACCCCGCCTCCTCCGTAGAAGAAGTTGTCGACGTCGCCCGAGCCGGAGATCGCGTCGTCGCCCGAGCCGGTCGCGACGTCCTCCACGTCGATGCCGACGTCGTCCTTCTCGCCGCTGGCGCCGTCGTCGGCCACGCCGTCGAGCGTGATCGCCAGGTCGGCGCTGCGCAGGCTGTAGTCGGCGAGGTCGAAGCCGTCGCCGCCGGCCAGCGCGTCGGCCCCCAGCCGGCCGTCGAGGACGTCGTCGCCGCCCCCGCCGCTGAGGACGTTGCCGCCGGCGTCGCCGTCGAGCTCGTCGTCGCCCGCGGTGCCGGTGACGTTCTCGACGTCGGTGGCGAGCGTGTCGTGCTCGCCCGGCGTGCCGTCGTCGGCGCCCGTCCCGGCGAGGTCGACCACGACCCCGACCAGCCCGTGCGAGGCGTAGGTCACGGTGTCGACGTCGTCGCCGCCGAAGAGCCTGTCGGCCCCGAAGCCGCCGTCGAGGCGGTCGTCGCCGGCCCCGCCGCGCAGCGTGTTCGCCGAGCCCGAGCCGGTGATGACGTCGTCGCCGCCGGCGGTGGTGACATTCTCGACGTCCGAGCGGACGTTGTCGCCCTCGCCCGACGCGCCGTCGTTCGCCGCGTTCTCGAGCGAGACCTTGAGGTTCGTCGTTCCGCGGTCGCTGTAGTCGGCCAGATCGCTGTCGGCGCCGCCGCGCAGCTCGTCCGCGCCG
>DASXRF010000242.1:0-12543 GCA_036506755.1 Solirubrobacteraceae bacterium
CAGCAGAAACGACGGCAACGGACGAACGAGCGCGCGGGCGCTCTCCTGCTCCCACGTGCGCTCGAGCTGGCCCAGGTGCTCGTCCATGACCGCCTCGACCTCGGCGAGATCGCCCGACCGCACCGCGGCGAGGGTGCGCTCGTGGATGGCGATCGTCCACTCGGGCACCGCGGGCGCGTGCATCGCCATGTCGCGCGCGATCTCGAGCTGGCGAAACAGCGCGCGGATGAGCGTCTCGACCGTCGGGTTGCCGGTGGCCCGTGCGAGCGCGAGGTGGAACTGGACGTCGAGCTGCAGGAAGCGGTCCTCGTCGGCGGGCGAGTAGCCCGCCGCGACGATGCGCCGCATGGCCTCGATGCTGCGCTCGAGCGCGGCGAAATCGTCCTCGCCGGCCCGCACGGCGGCCAGTTGGGCGACGCGCGGCTCGAGCAGCCGGCGCGCCTCGAGCACCGCGGCGACCTCGCCCAGCCGCATGCTCGAGCGCTGGCGCACGAGCTCGACGGGGACGACGTCGCTGGCCACGGACATGCCGCCGCCCGGCCCGCGGCGGACGCTCAGCAGCCCGGCGTCCGCCAGGACGGCGATCGCCTCGCGCAGCGTCGGCCGGCTGATCTCCATCTGCGCGGCCAGCGCGCGCTCGCCCGGCAGCTTGTCGCCGACGCGCAGCTCGCCCGCGCGCACCTTCTCGGCGATCTGCTCGGCCGCCTCCTCGAACGTCCGGCGGGTGCGCACGGGAGTGAACATGTGCGGCGAGTCTACGCCGCGTGGTCAACCGAGTGGACCAGGCCACTAGCCCGGCCGCCGGGCGGGGCGGACGAAGCGCAGCACCTCGGTCGTCGCGCTCAGCCCTGACGGGTTGTGGTCGGGGAGCGGCGGTCCGGCGCCCGGCCAGCCGTGGTCGGTCCCCGTCAGCCGCAGCAGCTCGACCCGCAGCCCCGCGTCGCAGCCCGGGTAGGTGTAGCGCGTGACGAGCCGGCGCGGCCTGCTCGTGCGCGGGCCCGACGAGCAGCCGTCGCGCCGCGCCCAGCGCGCGGTGAAGCGCGGCACGTTGCCCTTGCGGTCGGGCTTCTTGCCGTTGTAGGGCACGACGGTGTCGGCCGTGCCGTGGATGGCGAGGAACGACATGCGTGCCGTGGCCGGGCACGCGTCGAGCGCGCGGTACCCCGCCGCCACGGGCGCGACCGCGGCGAAGCGCTCGGGCCGCTCGCAGGCCATCCGGGTCGCGAAGCCGGCGCCGTTGGAGACGCCGGTGATCGAGACGCGCCGGGGGTCGAAGCAGCTGGCGACGACCGTGTCGATCGTGTCCGAGACCTTGGTCACGTCGGTCGTCCCCTGCGCGTCGTTGAGGGTCCAGAAGCCGCCGGCCGCGCGCGTCGGCCACAGGACGCCGAAGCCCGCGCGGGTGCCGGCGCGGCCGATCCCGAGCCGGTCGCCCTTGTCGCCGCCGCCGCCGGGGATGACCACCACGATCAGCGGTGTCGCGCCCGGCCTGGCCCCGGCGGGCACGCGCAGCACGCCGCCGTCGACGACGTGGCGCCCGGCCGAGGGACAGCTCGGCTCGGCCTGCGCAGGCCGCCGGCCCGGGGCGCCGGCGCCGCAGGCGGCGAGCAGCGCGGCGAGGGCCAGGGCGCCGGCGACGCATCGGCGAGCGGTCACGAGGACAAGCCTACGGTCGCCTCGACCGGGCGCCCGGCGTCGTAGGCGGCCAGCGCCGGGAAGGCGAGGACGATCAGGCCGGCGCCCGCCACGCACGCCAGGCCGCCGGAGGCCATCGAGAAGCGCGCGCTGGTCAGCGAGGCGACGGCGCCCGCCTCGATGTCGCCCAGCCGCGGCCCGCTGGTCACCACCAGCGAGAACACCGACGACATGCGCCCGCGCATCGCGTCCGGCGTGACCGTCTGGTTGATGACCGAGCGGCAGACCGCGCTCACGCTGTCGGCCGCGCCCGCGACGGCGAGCAGCGCGGCGGCCGCCCACAAGGTCGACACCAGCCCGGCCGCAGCCACGGCCAGTCCCCACACGACGACTGCTCCGATGACGATCAGCCCGAGGCGGCGCACGTGCTCCAGCCAGCGGGTCGTCAGCGCGGCGACCGTCGCCCCGGCCGACACCGCCGCGAAGAGCAGGCCGGTGCCCGACGCGCCGGCGCCGTAGACGCTGACGGCCAGGACCGGGAACAGCGCGCGCGGCATGCCGAAGGTCATCGCAGCGAGATCGATGGCGAACGAGCCGAGCAGGGCGCGGTTGCCGCGCACGAAGCGCAGCCCCTCGGCGATCGAGGAGCCGATCCCCGCGGCGTCGGCGTGCTCGCCGTGCGGGACCTGCGGCGCCATGGCCAGCGCCGCGGCGACCATCGCCGCGCAGCTGATCGCGTCCGCCGCATAGGCCGCCTGCACGCCGCCGGCGCTGATGAGCAGGCCGCCGAGGCCCGGACCGAGCACCATGGTCAGCTGGTAGAGGCCGAAGTTGACCGCCAGCGCCGAGCGGATGTGCTCGGGCGCGACGACGTTGGGGATGATCGCGGAGCGCGTGACGTTCTGGATCGCGCCGAACCCCGCCATCAGGCCGGCCAGGACGTAGAGCAGGCCGACCGGCGGGTCGCCGGTCGCCGCGGCCAGCCACAGCGCCGCCGCCACCGCGACGAGCGCCACCTGGTCGGCGAGCAGCAGGCGCCGGCGGTCGAAGCGGTCGGCCAGCGCGCCGCCGACCAGCGCGAGCGCGACCAGCGGGACGACCTCCGCGGCGCCCAGCAGGCCGGTGAGCAGCGGCGAGCGCGTCTGCACGTAGACCTGGTAGGGCAGGGCGACGAGCGTCGCCTGCGTCCCCATCCCGGACACGAAGTTGCCGAGGACGAGCAGCCGCAGGTCGCGTGACGCGCGGAACGGCGTGAGGTCGGCGGTCAGTCGCGGAGGACGCGCTCTCACGGGGTCGTTAGCGTGTGACCGAGGGAGGATGGATGCTCAAGCCCGACGTCGACATCCAGGAGACACAGGAGTGGCTCGAGGCACTCGAGGCGGTCATCCGCCACGACGGGCCCGAGCGCGCGCAGGACCTGCTCGAGCGCGTGCTCGAGCACGCCCGCGCCTCGGGCGTGCCGTTCGAGTTCAAGCTCAACACGCCGTACGTCAACACGATCCCGGTCGAGGACGAGGAGCCGATGCCCGGCGACGCCGAGGTCGAGCACCGGCTGCGCTCGCTCATCCGCTGGAACGCCGTGGCGATGGTCATGCAGGCCAACAAGGAGTCCTCCGAGCTCGGCGGGCACATCGCGAGCTATCAGTCGGCGGCGACCCTCTACGAGGTCGGCTTCAACCACTTCTGGCGTGCCCCGTCCGCCGGCCACGGCGGCGACCTCGTCTACATCCAGGGCCACTCCTCGCCCGGCATCTACGCCCGCGCCTTCCTGGAGGGGCGGCTGACCGAGGAGCAGCTGCGCGGCTTTCGCCAGGAGGTCTCGCGGCCGGGAGGGGTCAGCTCGTATCCGCACCCGTGGCTGATGCCCGACTTCTGGCAGTTCCCCACCGTCTCGATGGGCCTGTCGCCGCTGATGGCGATCTACCAGGCGCGCTTCATGAAGTACCTGACCGGGCGCGGGATCGCCGACACCACCTCGCGCAAGGTGTGGTGCTTCACCGGCGACGGCGAGATGGACGAGCCCGAGTCGATGGGCGCGATCTCGCTGGCCGGCCGCGAGCGCCTCGACAACCTGATCTTCGTCGTCAACTGCAACCTGCAGCGGCTCGACGGGCCGGTGCGCGGCAACGGCAAGATCATCCAGGAGCTCGAGACGAACTTCCGCGGCGCCGGCTGGAACGTCATCAAGGTCATCTGGGGCAACCGCTGGGACCCGCTGCTCGCCGCCGATCACAGCGGCGCGCTGGTGCGCCGGATGGAGGAGGCGCTCGACGGCGACTACCAGACCTACAAGGCGCGCGACGGCGCGTTCGTGCGCGAGCACTTCTTCGGCGTCTCGGAGGAGCTGCGCGCGATGGTGCGCGACATGTCCGACCAGGAGGTCTGGGCGCTCAACCGCGGCGGCCACGACCCGGTGAAGGTCTACAACGCCTACCTGGCCGCGACCCGCCACAAAGGCCAGCCGACCGTGATCCTGGCCAAGACGGTCAAGGGCTACGGGATGGGCGAGGCCGGCGAGGGCCAGAACATCACCCACCAGCAGAAGAAGATGACCGAGAAGGCGCTGTTCGGCTTCCGCGACCGCTTCGAGCTGCCGCTGTCCGACGACGAGGTCCGGGGGACCGCGTTCCACAGGCCGCCCGAGGACAGCCCCGAGATCAGCTACCTGCGCGAGCGCCGCGAGGCGCTCGGCGGGTCGCTGCCGGTGCGCCGGGCGTCGGCCCCGCCGCTGGAGGTGCCGCCGCTGACCGCCTTCCAGTCCCAGCTCGACGGCACCGCGGAGCGCGAGATCTCCACGACGATGGCCTTCGTCCGCGTGCTCGCCGCGCTCGTGCGCGACAAGCAGTTCGGCCCGCACGTCGTGCCGATCGTCCCCGACGAGTCGCGGACGTTCGGCATGGAGGGCATGTTCCGCCAGCTGGGGATCTTCAGCCAGGTCGGCCAGCTCTACCAGCCCGAGGACCGCGAGCAGCTCATGTTCTACCGCGAGGACAAGAAGGGCCAGATCCTCCAGGAGGGCATCAACGAGCCCGGCGCGTTCTCGTCGTGGATCGCCGCGGCGACCTCGTACGCCAACCACGGCGTGACGATGATGCCCTTCTACATCTTCTATTCGATGTTCGGCTTCCAGCGGGTGGGCGACCTGGCGTGGGCGGCGGGCGACTCGCGGGCGCGCGGCTTCCTGCTCGGCGGGACGGCGGGGCGCACGACGCTCAACGGCGAGGGGCTCCAGCACGAGGACGGCCACAGCCACGTCCTGTCGTCGGTGATCCCGAGCTGCCGCTCGTACGACCCGGCCTACGCCTACGAGCTCGCGGTGATCATTCACGAGGGCCTGCGGCGCATGTGCACGGAGCAGGAGGACGTCTTCTACTACCTGACGGTGATGAACGAGAACTACCGCCACCCGGCGATGCCGGAGGGCGCGCAGGAGGGGATCCTGCGCGGGATGCACCCGGTCCGCGAGAGCGACGACGCACGGGTGCAGCTGCTCGGGTCGGGCACGATCCTGCGCGAGGTGCTCGCCGGCGCCGACCTGCTGGCCGAGGACTTCGGCGTCCCGGCCGACGTGTGGAGCGTGACCAGCTTCACCGAGCTGCGCCGAGACGGGATGGAGGCCGAGCGCTGGAACGTGCTGCACCCGCGCGAGACGGCGCGGCGCGCGTTCGTCGCCGAGCAGCTCGACGACCGGCCCACCGTCGCCGCCACCGACTACATCCGCGCGGTCCCCGACCAGATCCGGCCGTTCGTCCCCGGGCCCTACCGCGTGCTGGGCACCGACGGCTACGGGCGCAGCGACTGGCGCCGGGTCCTGCGGCGCTTCTTCGAGGTCGACCGCCACCACGTGGTGGTCGCCGCGCTGAACGCGCTGGGCGAGTCCGAGAAGGCGGCCGAGGCGCTCGCCAGGTACGAGATCGACGCGGATGTGGAGGCGCCTTGGCGGCGATGACTCGCCAGAGGCTCGCCATCGCTTGCGCGAACTTCGTTCGCGCGGGGGTGCGGCGATGAGCGAGGTTCGCGAGGTCGTCGTCCCGGACATCGGCGACTTCACCGACGTCCCGGTCATCGAGATCCTGGTCGCGCCGGGCGACGACGTCGCCGCCGAGGCGCCGCTTGTCACGCTCGAGTCCGACAAGGCGACGATGGACGTGCCGGCGCCGTTCGCCGGCGTGGTGCACGAGCTCAAGGTCAAGGTCGGCGACACGGTCAGCGAGGGCTCGCCGATCCTCACGCTCGCCGTGGCCGCCGAGGCGGGCGCGGCCGAGGCCGCGGCCCCGAGCGCGGTGGAGACCGCGGTGGCGGCCGAGGCGTCGGCGCCGGTGGAGCGGGCGAGCGCGGCTCCGGCGGCGGAGTCCCCGGCCGCTGGCGGCGACGGCGCCGTCTACGCCAGCCCCGCCGTCCGCCGGCTCGCGCGCGAGCTGAAGGTCGACCTCGCTGCCGTCGAGGGCAGCGGGCGCAAGGGACGCATCACCCGCGAGGACGTCCAGGCCGCCGCGGGCGCCGGGCCCGCGGCCGTCCGCGCGCCGGCGCGGGCCGCCGACGGCGCCGTGGCCGCGCTCGGGCTGGCGCCGTGGCCGCAGGTCGACTTCGCGAAGTACGGCGAGATCGAGCGCGTGCCGCTGTCGCGGATCAAGCGCATCTCCGGCCCGAACCTGGCGCGCAACTGGGTGATGATCCCGCACGTCACCCAGCACGACGACGCGGACATCACCGCGCTGGAGGCGTTTCGCAAGCAGCTCAACGCCGAGCAGTCCGAGGTCAAGGTGACGATGGTCGCGCTGCTCATCAAGGCGTGCGTGGCGACGCTGCAGGCCTTCCCCGACTTCAACTCGTCGCTGGACGGCGACGAGCTCGTCCTCAAGCGCTACTACAACCTCGGCTTCGCGGCCGACACGCCGCAGGGCCTCGTCGTGCCGGTGATCAAGGACGCCGATCGCAAGGGCCTGATCGACATCGCCGCCGAGCTGCGCGACCTCTCGGCCGCCGCGCGCGATGGCAAGCTCAAGCCCGCCGACATGTCCGGCGGCACGTTCTCGATCTCCAGCCTCGGCGGGATCGGCGGCACGGCGTTCACGCCGATCGTCAACGCGCCCGAGGTGGCGATCCTCGGCGTGTCGCGCTCGGCGATGAAGCCCGTGTGGAACGGCGAGGAGTTCGTGCCGCGGCTCATGCTCCCGCTGTCGTTGTCCTACGACCACCGCGTGATCGACGGCGCCGCGGCGGCGCGCTTCTGCGTGCACCTCGGCGGCGTGCTCATGGACCTGCGGAGGGCGCTGCTTTGATCGAGGTCAAGGTCCCCGACATCGGCGACTTCACCGACGTGCCGGTGATCGAGATCCTGGTCGAGGTCGGCCAGGAGATCGCCGAGGAGGACCCGCTCGTCACGCTGGAGTCAGACAAGGCGACGATGGACGTCCCGGCGCCGCAGGCCGGCGTCGTGCGCGAGCTCAAGGTCGCGCTCGGCGACCGGGTCAGCGAGGGCACGCCGATCCTCGTCCTCGAGCCGCTGTCGTCCGACGGCGGCCCGCCGGCGGCGGTCACCGAGGAGCCCGCGCCGCCCCCGCCGCAGGAGCCCGTCGAGCGCGGCGAGCACCACGCGCAGGTGCTCGTGCTGGGCGGCGGCCCGGGCGGCTACACCGCGGCCTTCCGCGCGGCCGACCTCGGCCTGAAGACGATCCTGGTCGAGCGCTACGACAAGCTCGGCGGCGTCTGCCTGAACGTCGGCTGCATCCCCTCCAAGGCGCTGTTGCACATCGCGCGGGTGATCAGCGAGGCCGAGGAGTCGGCCAGCTTCGGCGTGCGCTTCGGCGAGCCGCAGGTCGACCTTGACGCGCTGCGGGGCTGGAAGCAGTCGGTCGTCGACAAGCTCACCGCCGGCCTGGCCGGCCTGGCCAAGCAGCGCAAGGTCGAGGTGGCCCAGGGCACCGGCCGCTTCACCGGCCCGCACAGCCTGGACGTCGACGGCACCGAGATCACGTTCGACCACGCGATCATCGCCACCGGCTCGAGCGCGATCCCGCTGGCCGGCGTCGAGGGCCTGGACTCGACCGACGCGCTCGAGATCGAGCGCGTCCCCGAGCGGCTGCTCGTCGTCGGCGGCGGCATCATCGGGCTGGAGATGGCGACGGTCTTCGACGCGCTGGGCTCGCGCGTGACGGTCGTCGAGCTGATGGACCAGCTCATCCCGGGCGCCGACGCCGACCTCGTGCGCGTGCTGCACAAGCGCATCGAGAAGCGATACGAGGCGATCCATCTCGGGACGAGCGTCGAGTCGATCGACGTCAGCGGCTACGACGGCGTGCTCGTTGCAGTCGGCCGCGCGCCCAACGGCAAGGGCATCGGGGCCGAGGCAGCGGGCGTCAACGTCGACGAGCGCGGCTTCATCCGCGTCGACGGGCGGCAGCGCACCAACGTGCCGCACATCCACGCCATCGGCGATGTCGTCGGCGAGCCGATGCTCGCCCACAAGGCCACCCACGAGGGCAAGGTCGCCGCCGAGATCATCGCCGGCCACGACGTCACCTTCGACGCCCGCTCGATCCCGTCGGTCGCCTACACCGATCCCGAGGTGGCGTGGACCGGCCTGACCGAGACTGAGGCCAAGGCGAACGGCACCGCGTACGAGAAGGCGACGTTCCCGTGGGCGGCGTCGGGCCGCGCGCTCGGGCTCGGGCGCGCGGACGGCCTCACCAAGCTGCTCGTCGACCCCGAGACGCGGCGCGTGCTCGGCGCCGGGATGGTCGGCGTCAGCGCGGGCGACCTCGTCGCCGAGGTCGTCCACGCGATCGAGATGGGCGCCGAGGCCGAGGACATCGCGCTGAGCATCCATCCGCACCCGACGCTCTCGGAGACCGTCGCCTTCGCCGCCGAGATGGCCGAGGGGACGATCACCGACCTCTACGCGCCCAAACGGGAACGGGCTCGCGCGGGCTAATCGCGAGTGCGGGGGTCCCCGGCACCGACCGGTGCGGGCATCGGGGCGCAGCTGCCGGGGCCGCCTAGCGGTCCTGCAGCGCGTCGAGCGCCACGGCGAGCGCCACGAGCAGGCGGCGGTCGACGCCTTCGAGTCCGGGCCCCAGCTCGAGCACGTAGCGGTCGCGCAGCTTGCCCAGCACCCGCTTGTAGCTGCCGACCTCCTGCCCCTCGCGGAGCAGCGTGAAGTTGAACGGCAGCCACTGCAGCCCCGCCAGCGCATCGGAGACGTTGTCGGCGAACCGGCGCAGCAGGGCGACGAACAGGCTGCTCTCCTGCGCCTGCAGGAGCTCCTCGCCGCCGGGACCCCGCACGAACCAGTGGCTGCGCAGCAGCGACTTGCCGAACGCCTTCTCGAGCAGGCCGATCACGCGCCCGTCGGCGTCGAACACGTCGTGGCGCCCGCGGAACTCGAAGACCGTCTTGGCCTTGATCATGAACAGGTGCGCCTCGTCGTCGGGCGACAGGCGGAACCGGATGTCCTCGCGGATCTTCATGCGCTTCTGGCGGACGAACAGCAGCGGCGCGCCTTCGTCGGTCGAGTCGGGGGCGGGAACGCTGATGCGGTACTCGTTCGCGATCGGCTTGAAGACCTGCTGGACCAGGAGGCGGTCGGCGCGCTCGAGCGTGTCGAGGACGCCTGCGGTGTCGATGGCGGCGCTCATGACCGCGATCCTCGCAGGTGCCTCCGGCTGCGGCGACCCCGCCCGCGGGCCGGCGCCGCTCCCGCCCGACGCCGTGCCCATCCCGGCCGGGCCGGCGCCCCGATGGCGCCCGCCGCCGCGCGCCGCCGCCGCCGTCGCCGCGGGGCGCGAGGTCGCCGGGCTGCGCTGCACGACGGGCGCAACGCCGCGCGTCGGGGTCTTCCTCGAGCTGATCGTCCACCGGCGCGTGGTCGTCGTCCCCGCCGGCGTCGGCACGGCGCGCGACTGCTCGTACCCGGTCCGCACCCGCGGGCCGACCGGCGTGCTGGAGGTCGAGGCGGGTGCGCGCCTGCGCCTCGGACACGCCTTCGCGCTGTGGGGCCAGGCGCTCGGGCCGCGCCGCCTGGCCAGCTTCCGCGGGCGCGTGCGCGCCTATGTCGGCGGGCGGGCGTGGCGCGGCGATCCGCGCGCCATCCCGCTACGCCGGCACGCGGTCATCGTGCTCCAGCTCGGCGAGCACGTGCCGCCGCATCCGCGCTACGCCTTCCCGGTCGGCCTCTGACGGCGCCCGCGCAGCGTCGCCACGACCAGCGCGAGCAGCACGAGCGTCACCGGGATGACGTAGAGCAGCGCCGACGTGCCGCCCGAGGACGAGCGCGGCGCGCCGCCGCCGGAGAGCTTCGGCACGGCGACGGGCTTGATCGGATGCCCGCTCGCCTTGGCGATCCGCTGCACGGCGACGACCGCCGTGGCGACGAGCCCGTTGGCGCCGTGGCCGGTGTCGACCTGGAGGCCCTGAAGGGCATCCTCCGCGCCGACGAGGTCGTCGCCGCCGAAGCCGAAGGGCTGGACGACGAGCAGCGGCTTGCGGCCGACGCCCGGCAGCTCCTTGTTGAGGAAGTCCGCGTACTTCTGCGGCTGGCCGAGGTAGGCGGGCACGGCGCCGAGGTCCGCGGGGGTCGAGACGATGGCCACCTTGAGCGGCAGCCCGGCCCGCTTCGTCCGCTTGAGCGCGGTGCGCAGCGCGCGGGCGAAGGCCGGCGCCGTCCTGGGCTGGTAGGGCAGGTAGTAGTCGGCCGCCAGCAGGACGTCGCTGGGCGGGTCGGCGTCGGCGAGCGCCCGCGGCGCCGCCGCCAGCGCGAGGGCCAGGACGAGGAGGGCGGCGAGGGGGCGGATCGCGCTAGGTTCGCACCTGACACCATGAGCCGCACCCAGGTCGGCATCGTGGGCGCCGGTCCGGCGGGGCTCACGCTCGGACAGCTGCTGCACCGAGAGGGCGTCGAGACGGTCATCCTCGAGGACCGCTCGCGCGACTACGTCGAGCACCGTGTCCGCGCCGGCGTGCTCGAGCAGGGGACGGTCGACCTGCTCACCGAGCTCGGCGTCGGCGAGCGGATGCGGCGCGAGGGGATGGTCCACCACGGCATCGAGCTGCGGTTCGGCGGGCGCGGCCACCGCATCGCGCTCAGCGACCTCACTGGCGGGCGCGCGATCACGCTGTACGGCCAGCAGGAGGTCGTCAAGGACCTCATCGCGGCGCGGCTGGCCACCGGCGCGCCACTGCTGTTCGAGGTCGACGACGTCAGCGTGCACGATCTCGAGGGCGAGCGGCCCACGATCCGCTACCGCCACGACGGCGCCGACGACGAGCTCGTCTGCGACGTGATCGCCGGCTGCGACGGGTTCCACGGGATCTGCCGGCCGTCCGTGCCCGAGGGCGTGCTGACGATCTACGAGCGCGAGTACCCGCACGCCTGGCTCGGGATCCTGGCCGAGGTGGCGCCATCGACCGACGAGCTCATCTACTGCCACTCCGACCGTGGCTTCGCCCTGCACAGCATGCGCTCGCCCGAGATCAGCCGCCTGTACCTGCAGGTCGACCCTGACGAGGACATCGAGGATTGGCCCGACGACCGCATCTGGGCCGAGCTCCAGCGCCGCTTCGACACCGAGGACGGCTGGACGCTGCGCACGGGGCCGGTCCTCGAGAAGGGCATCACGCCCATGCGCAGCTTCGTGGCCGAGCCGATGCAGCACGGCCGGCTGTTCCTGGCCGGCGACGCGGTGCACATCGTGCCGCCGACCGGCGCCAAGGGCCTCAACCTCGCGGTGTCCGACGTGCGCCACCTCGCTGACGCGCTGGTCGACTGGTACCGCACCGGCGACGCCGCCGGCCTCCAGGCCTACACGGCGACGTGCCTGCGCCGCGTCTGGCGCGCGCAGCAGTTCTCGCAGTGGATGACCTCGATGCTGCACCGCCCGCGCGACGACCCGGGCGGCTACGAGCGCCGCCTCCAGCTCGCCCAGCTCGAGTACGTGTGCTCGTCGCCGGCGGCCGCCGCGTCGCTGGCCGAGAACTACGTCGGCTGGGAGCCGGCGTCGGTAGCGTCCCGCGCGTGAGCGAGCCGGTCTACATCCTCGACGCGGTCCGCACGCCGACCGGCCGCCACAGCGGCGCGCTGGCCGCCGTGCGCCCGGACGATCTCGCCGCGCTGGTCATCGAGCGCCTCGTCGCGCGCAGCCCCGCGCTCGACCCGGAGCGCATCGACGACGTCTACTTCGGCAACGGCAACGGCGCCGGGGAGGAGAACCGCAACGTCGCGCGGATGGCGAGCCTGCTCGCCGGGCTGCCCAGCTCGATCCCCGGCGCGACCGTCAACCGCCTGTGCGGCTCGGGCATGGAGGCGGCGATCGACGCGAGCCGCGCGATCGCCGTCGGCGACGCCTCGCTGTGCATGGCGGGCGGCGTGGAGTCGATGAGCCGCGCGCCGTGGGTCGTGCAGAAGCCCGAGCGCGGCTTCGCGCGCAGCCACGAGACGATGCACTCGACGACGCTGGGCTGGCGGATGGTCAATCCGCGGATGCCCGACCAGTGGACGGTCTCGCTGGGGGAGGGGGCGGAGATCCTCGCCGACCGCTACTCGATCTCCCGGGAGGAGCAGGACGCCTTCGCGGTGCGCAGCCACCAGCGCGCGCACGCGGCGTGGGAGCGCGGCTCGTTCGCCGACGAGGTCGTGCCCGTCCCTGACGTCGAGCTCGACCGCGACGAGGGCATCCGCGCCGACACGTCGGTCGAGAAGCTCGCGAAGCTCAGACCGTCGTTCCGCCCCGACGGCACGGTGACGCCCGGCAACGCCTCGCCGCTCAACGACGGCGCCGCGGCGCTGCTGCTCGGCGACGAGGCGGGCGCCCGCGCGGCCGGCCGCGAGCCGCTGGCGCGCATCGCCGCGCGCGCGACGAGCGCCGTCGAGCCGCACCTGTACGGCATCGGCCCGGTCGAGGCGGCCAACCG
>DASXRF010000243.1:0-14613 GCA_036506755.1 Solirubrobacteraceae bacterium
CATGACCCCACGTCAAACCCGCCGCGAGGCGCTGCTGGCCCTCGGCGGCCTGGGCGCCGGCGCCGTCGCCCTGCAGGCGGCG
The DNA here is from genome assembly GCA_036506755.1 of Solirubrobacteraceae bacterium. Lineage (GTDB taxonomy): Bacteria > Actinomycetota > Thermoleophilia > Solirubrobacterales > Solirubrobacteraceae > DASXRF01. The sequence goes on from DASXRF010000243.1 coordinate 83, forward strand.
CGCGCCGGCTGGCTCTTCGGCACCGAGCCCGCGATCGCGGCCACCAGCTGCGTGCTCGCCCCCGAGGTGACCGAGGGCCCGTACTGGATCGCCAACCACCTGACGCGACGCGACATCACGGAGGGCAGGGCCGGCATCCCGCTGTCGCTGCACCTCACGGTCGTCGACGCCACCAGCTGCAAGCCCATCACGGGCGCCGACGTCGAGATCTGGCACGCCGACGCCAAGGGCGTCTACTCGGGCGTGCAGGGCAACAGCGGCCACTTCCTGCGCGGCCACCAACGCGCCGACGCGAACGGGCGCGTCGTGTTCCACACGATCTACCCGGGCTGGTATCGCGGGCGCACGCCGCACATCCACCTCAAGGTCCACGTCGGCGGCTCGGTCGTCCACACGGGCGAGGTGTTCTTCCGCGACGCGGTCAGCGGCGCCGTCTACCGCACCTCGGCCTACCGCTCGCACGGCCAGGCCGACACCACCAACGCCAACGACAACATCTACGCCGACGCGGGCGGCAGCCGCGCGCTGCTGAAGCTGACGAAGCGGTCCAAGGGCAAGGGCTACGTCGGCGCGATCACGCTCGGCGTCAAGCGATGAGGAGATCCCCCATGCGAGAGCCCCACCGGCTGCTGGTCATCGCCAACGAGACCGTCGAGGGCGCGGCGCTGCACGCCGCGATCCGCGCGCGGGCCGACGCCGGCCCCGTCGAAGCACTGGTCGTCGCGCCCGCCTACGCTGCCGCCTGAGCGGGCAGCCGCACGCGGACGCCGAGCCCGCCGAGCGGCGAGTCGCGCAGGTCGAGCGCGCCGTCGTGCAGCGCGACCTGCTGGGCGACGATGGCGAGCCCGAGGCCCGTTCCGGGGGCCGAGGCGCCCGTCCCGCGCGCGAACGGCTCGAGCAGGTCGGTGCGCTCGCCGGCCGGGACGCCGGGCCCGTCGTCGTCGACCTCGAGGACGACGGCCCCGTCGTCGCGCTCCAGCGAGACGCGCACCTCGCCGTCGGGCCGCCCGTGCACGGCGGCGTTGTCGAGCAGGTTGTCGACGAGCAGCCGCAGGCCGTCGCCCCAGCCGCGGACGACCGCGTCGCCGTCGGCGTCGCCGAGCTCGAACCGCACGGCCGGGTGCCGGCGCCGCGCGCTGAACACGGCGGCGTCGACGAGGTCGCCGAGCTCGACCTCCTCGCGTGGGAGCGCGTCCGCGGCCTCGCCGCGCGCGAGCGCCTGCAGCCCCTCGAGCAGGTGCACCATGCGCTCCTGCTCGGCGGTCATCTCGCGCAGGAGCGCGGCGCGCTGCTCGCCCGGGAGGTCGGGGTTGCGGGCCAGCGCGTCGAGGTTGGCGCGCAGGCCCGTGAGCGGCGTGCGCAGCTCGTGGCCCGCATCGGCGGCGAAGCGCCGCGTCGCGGCGGTCGAGGCCTGCAGGCGGCGCAGCATCTCGTTGAGGTCGTGGGCGAGCGAGCGCACCTCGACCGGGCCCTCGTCGTCGGCCAGTCGCACGCTGAGGTCGCCGGTCCCGCTGACCCGCGCGGCGCCCGCGCGCAGGCGCGCGAGCGGCCGGACCGCCAGCGTCGTGAAGCCCCACGCCGCCAGCGCGGTCAGACCGAGCGCGGCGAGCCCGACGAGCACCACGATCCGCCGGATGCGCGAGACCCGCGCCTCGACCGGCGCCAGGCTGCTGAGCACCTCCACGCGCACGCGGCCGTCCGCGGTGATCGCCGAGGTCAGCGCGCGCCACTGGTGGCCGGCGATGCGCACCGTCGACAGGCCGTCCTCGGCGGGCGGGGCGGGCGCGCCGGCGGGCACGTCGCCGCGCTGCTCGAGCACGTGGCCGGCGACGGCGACCTGCACGAACGTCCCGGTCCCCGCGAGCAGGCCCTGCTCCTCCGGCGGCGGCCCGGGACGCCCCGCGAAGGGCCCACGGCCCTCCTCGTGGAAGAAGCCGCCCGGCGGGCCCATCGCGCGCCGGACGATGGCCTGCGCGCGCTCGCGCAGGTCGCGGTCGACGGCGCGGCGCCCGTCGCGCTCGATCGCCGCCAGCAGCGTGCCGCCCGCCAGCGCGCCGCCGAGCAGGAGCGCGACGAGCGCGGCGAGCGTGATGCGCGCCCGCAGGCTGGCCGGCCCGGTCATGGCCGCAGGCGCCAGCCGACGCCGCGCACGGTATGCAGCATGCGCGCCTCGCCCGCCGCCTCGAGCTTGCGGCGCAGGTATCCCACGAACACGTCGACCACGTTGGTCTCGACGTCGAAGTTGTACCCCCACACCTGGCGCAAGAGCTGGTCGCGCGAGAGCACCTGGCCGGCGTGGCGGGCGAAGGTCTCCAACAGCTCGAACTCTCTTCGAGTGAGATCGAGCTCGCGCCCCGTCCGAACGGCGACATGGCGGCGCGGGTCGACGACCAGGTCGCCGACGACGAGCGCCGCGGGCGCGTCGCTGCCGCGGCGCCGCAGCAGCGCCTGCAGCCGCGCGGTCAGCTCGGCGAGCGCGAACGGCTTGACGAGGTAGTCGTCGGCGCCGGCCTGCAGGCCCGCGACGCGATCCTCGACGTCATCGCGCGCCGACAGGATGCACACCGGCACGTCGTTGCCCTCGTCGCGCAGGCGGCGCACGACCTTGACCCCGTCGAGGTCGGGCATGGTGACGTCGAGCACGACGACCGACGGCGGCCGGCGCGCGACCGCGTCGAGCGCCTCGTAGCCGCCCGCCGCCGTCTCCACGGCAAAGCCCTCGAGGCGCAGCGCGCGCTCGAGGGCTTGGCGGATCGTCGCCTCGTCGTCGACGACGAGGACGAGCGGCTCATCGGTCCGGATGGACGACCTCCACCGCCTTACGGACCGAAGAAGCCGGGACCGGGCGGGCCGGGCGGGTGACCGCCGCGCGGGCCGTGCCCGCAGCCGAAGGGCAGCGAGCCGAGCGCGTCCTCGACCTTGGACTTGTCGAGGTTGAGCCGCTTGGCCAGCGCGGTGACGAACGCGTCGCGGCGCGCCTTGAACTCCGCCTGCAGGTCGCTGCGGATCTTCTCGAACGCCGACCGGAGCTGGTCGGTCGTCACGCCAAGCGCCTTGGCGAGGTCGTCGAGTGCGGGCCGGCCTGCGTGGTCGCGATGCGGGCGGCCCGCCGGGCGCAGGTCGCGCAGCGCGGCGCGCAGCTTGTCGACGCTGACCCCGAGCTCGCCGGCCAGCGCGCTGAGGAAGTCGGCGCGGCTGCCCGGGCGCTGGTCGTGCAGCTTCTCCAGCGCGGCGCGGACCTTGGCGACGTCGAGGTCGAGCGCCTTGGCGAGCGCGGCGGCGAAGCCGTCGCGGGCGCCGTGCTCGGGATGGAGCTGGTCGAGCGCGGCGGTGACCTTGTCGACCGGGAGGTTGAGCGCGTCGGCCAGCTTCTGCGCGAGCTCCTGGCGCGGATCGGTCTTCGGCGCGAGCTCGTCGCGGACGTCGGCGAGCGCGGCGCGCAGATCCGACGTGCTGACGCCGAGCTTCTTGGCGAGCGCGTCGAGGCCGAAGTCGCCCCGGCGGGCGTCGAAGCGGCCGCGGAAATGGGCGAAGGTCGCGGCGCGGGAGCCGCGGGTGGCGGTGTCGCGGGCCGAGGCCGACCCGTCGCCGGCCTGGCTGCCGAGGGCGTAGGCGCCCGAGGCGAGGGCCGCGGCCCCGGCCACGGCCACGGCGGTGTTCCTGATGCGCGCGGACATGAGGTGACTATCGATCACGCGATTGTGGCGGACCTAAGACTTCGCCCAAGTCTCTTAGCTTCGCCACAACGTCGCTCTGCACGCTGGCCGCCATGACCGATCCGCCCCGCTGGCAGCCGACGTGGCGGCGACTGGCCGCCGGCACCGGCGCGCTGTTCCTGATCATCCTCGCCTTCCTCGCGGGGCGCGTGCAGCCCCGCGGGTAGCGACACCGGCAGCCTCTGGCTCCAGGCGCCGCTCGCCCTGACGCTCGCCGCCGGCCTGGCGCTCCTGGCCTTCCGCGTGCTCGACAGGGCGCCGACCGAGGCGCCCGTCGTCAGCGCGCCGGCGCCCGCGCCGCCGCCGCCGGTGCCTCAGCCGCGGCCGGCTCGGCTGTGGGCGACGGATCGGTAGTACCGCCGGCACTAGGCAGCCCGTGCCGGGCCACGATCCGCTCGTAGTTCAGCCGCAGCAGGTCGATCACTTCGCGCACGTCGGCCTCGCCGGCGATGCGGCGCGCCGCCGGCCCGGCCTTGCCCGGGAAGACGGGGTGATGGACGACGCGGCCCTGCGCGAAGAGCTCGGCCCAGACGTCCTTGGGGAACGAGAAGTGGGCGGCGTGGTCGCCGTGCAGGTGGCCGATCTCGCGGCGCCCGACCGTGAAGGCGAACTCGCCGCGGCGGCCCGGGCCGGCCTGCACGCCGGGCCACGACGTCACCTCGTCGGTGATCCGTCGGCTCGGTGTCCGTTGCTCGGTCATGTCGAGAGCCATTGTGCCCCCCGCGGCGCCCGGTTCCCATCGGCAATTCGACCTAGGCCTCAGGACCCAGGGGATCCTCTGAGCCGGCTCCCAGCCTGCTCTCAGCCGCCGGCCCGATGCTGCGCAGGCATGTCCCTCCGACGCCCCCTCAGCAGGATCGCGCTGGCCGCCGTCGCGCTGCTCGCGCTCCCCGCCGCCCCGGCCGGCGCGGCCACCGTCGAGGCCACGAGCTCGAACTGGGCCGGCTACGCCGTCGCCCGCAAGGGCACGCGCTTCAAGCGCGTCAGCGGCTCGTGGGTCCAGCCGGCGGTCGACTGCACGGGCGACCGCAGCTACTCGGCCTACTGGGTCGGTCTCGGCGGCTACCGGACGACCTCCAACGCGCTCGAGCAGGTCGGCACCGCCGCCGACTGCGATTCCACGGGCGCCGCCCACTACACCGCCTGGTACGAGCTGGTGCCGGCCGCCGCGGTCACCATGAAGCTCGGCGTCCGCGCCCCCTCGCTGTGCGACGGCCGCGGCTTCTGCGCCACCCAGCCGCTCGCCGACTTCGGCACCGCGCGCTTCACCGCGGCTCGCGCCGTCACGACCGGCGGCCACGCCGGCGCGATCCGCGATCCCGCATGGTCGGCGATCGCGATCTCGCTGCTCGGCGCCACCGACGGCGATCCGCGCTTCGCCCGCGACACGCTCGCCACCGGCGCCGCCACGCCCGGGACGCTGTCGACCGCGGGCGATGCGTTCTCGGTCAGCTTCGACGCTACGTCAGCAGCTGGAAGTCCAGCGTGACCTCGGTGCCCCGGCGCGGGGCGCTCTCGATCTGCACCTTCTGGGCGACCTGCGCCATGAGCGGGAGGCCGAGGCCGAGGCCCGGGCTGTCGGTGCGCGGCTGCATGCCGCGGCCGTCGTCGGCGACCACGATCCGCAGGGACCGCGCGTCGAGCAGCCACGCCGTGACGACGATCGAGCCCGGTCGGTCATGGTCGACGTAGGCGTGGACGACCGCGTTGGTGGCCGCCTCGGAGACCGCGAGGCCGATCGCGTCCCGTGTGCGCTCCGACGCGCCGGCGGTGTCGGCGTAGCGGACGAGCGCGTGCCGGATGGCCGAGACCGCGTCCGGATCCGCGTGCCAGGTTCCGGTCCAGTGGGTTGTGAGGGGGTGGACGGCCTCCGCCATGGCCTATAGACGCCGCTGGCGCCGAAACGTTATCGCCGGGGATATCGCCTCGCTACAACAATCGCGAGCGTCGGGCGCGGCCGTCAGCCGACGGACTGGCGCTGGCGCCCGTCGCTGCGGGCGCGCTCGCGCTCGCGCTCGGCGTGGTCGGCCTCGGACTCGTCAGGCACGAGCCGGAAGCCGAGGTTGAACAGCGACTCGATCGTCGCGGGGGAGATGCGGTAGAGCACGGCGCCGATCCGCCCGATCGGCGTCGAGACGTAGCGCGAGCGGTACACGAGCGCCTCGAGCACGAGCTCGCTGGCCTCGGGCGGCGTGAGCGTCGGCACGCGCTGGTAGGCGCTCGTCGGCGCGATCATGGGCGTGCTCACCAGCGGCATGTAGACGGTCGTCCAGCTGACGCCGTCGTGGGACGTCTCGGGAGCGGCCGACGCGGTGAAGGCGTCGAGCGCGGCCTTGGAGGCCAGGTAGGCGGAGAAGCGCGGCTCTGGGCCGATCTCGACCCCGAGCGTCGAGATGTTGACGATATGGCCGTCGCCGCGGTCGCGCATGCCCGGCAGGAAGCCGAGGATCAGGCGCAGCGCGCCGAAGTAGTTGAGCGCCATCGTGCGCTCGAAGTCGTGGTCGCGGTCGTACGAGCGCGCGAGCGGCCGGCGGATCGAATGCCCGGCGTTGTTGATCAGGACGTCGACTCCGCCGTGGCGGTCGAGCACGGCCTCGACGACCGAGTCGGCCTCGCCGGCGTCCGAGAGGTTCGCGCTGACGAGGTCGGCCCAGCCGCCGAGCGCGCGGATCTGGCTGGCCACCTCGATGAGGCGGTCCTCGCCGCGCGCGACCAGGATCACCTGGCCCTGCGCGCGGGCGATGGCGTACGCCGTCTCCAGGCCGATCCCGCTCGTCGCCCCGGTGATCAGGACCCGCTTGGTGCCGATCGCCCGGCCCAGGCGCTCGCGGGAGACCTCCGGGCGCAGGAGCGGCAGCCGCCCGCCGATCGGCGCGGTCAGCGCGGCGCGCGGCACGCGGCGCGTGACGTCCTCGAGAAGGCGCCACGCCCGCCGGCGGACATCGTGCGGGACGCGCTCCAGCGCGCTCGTGGTGGACCGGAACATCGCCTCGCGTGTACCCGCGATCATGGGTTCCCTCCCCGGGCGATGTCGGCCACCTTAGCGCTGCCGGCCCGGCGCGCACGCGCCAAACGCCGCCGCGGCAACTACCGTCGTTGACCGTGCAGCTCGCTCCCTCGCGGCCCAACGTCGAGCTCCGGGTCGCGAAGTCGGGCGAGCCGGTCGTCGTCTTCGCGTTCCCGTACGACGCCGCGCTGGTCGACGCGATGCGGGCGATCCCCGGCCGGCGCTTCGACTGGGACGCGCGCGAGTGGAGCGTGCCGCGCCACGACGCGACGGCGCCCTACGTCGCCGACGTCCTCGCCCGCTGGCCGCAGCTCACCGCCGACGAGGAGGTCCATGCGTGGCTCGAGGAGGCGCAGCTGCGCTGGCTGGGCCGGGTCACCACGCGCAAGAGCGCGGGCGCCGGGCAGTTCGTCGTGCGCACGGTCGCCGGCGAGCTGCCCGAGGCGATCGCCGCGGTGGCGAGCGAGCTCGGCGACCGCGAGGCGGTGCTGCCGTTCAGCGCCGCGGCGGCCGAGGCGATCGCCGACGAGCGCGGCGCGCGGCTGGACGGCCGGGCCGCCGGCTGCGTCCGGCGGCTGCAGGTGGGGATCGCCCCGCCGGGGGCCGTGCTGTTCGTCGAGCACACGGTCGCCGAGCCGCGCTTCGGCCTCGACGTGCTCTGGGATCCCGACGCGGCGCGGGCCTTCGTCGGTCTGCCCGGCGCCGAGGCGCGCAGCCGCACGGTGCCGATCGACCCGTGGGTGCTCGAGGCGCTCGAGGGCTTCCTGCGCGCGCACGCCGTGCACGTCGCCTCCTCGGCCGAGCCGTTCCTCGCCGCCGTGCGCGCCGAGCACGCCGACGCGATCGAGGCGGTGCGGCGCTCGCGGTCGCGCTCGGCGGTCCCGCCGGACCCGGCGCCGCGGCTCGCGGGCGGCGAGCTGGCCCCGTTTCAGTGGGCGGGCGTGCGCTACGCCCTCGACGCCCGCCGCGCCTTCCTCGCCGACGAGCAAGGCCTCGGCAAGACGGTCCAGGCGCTCGCGGCGCTGGAGGCCGACGACGCCTTCCCGGCGATCGTCGTCTGCCCCGCCAGCCTCAAGCTCAACTGGGAGCGCGAGGCGGCCCGCTGGCTGCCCCACCGCACCCGGGCGATCGTCTCCGGACGCGGCACCGCCGCGCCGCGCGCGGACCTCGTGATCATCAATTACGAGATCGTCGCCGACCATCGCCAGGCGCTCGCCGCGCACAGTCCGCGCGCGCTCGTCCTCGACGAGTCGCACTACTGCAAGAACCCTCGCGCCAAGCGCACCCGCGCCGTCCGCCGGCTGGCCGCCGCGCTGCCCGACGGCGCGCTGCGCCTGGCGCTGAGCGGCACGCCGGTGACCAACCACGCCGAGGAGATCGTCCCGCAGCTGCGGATCCTCGGACGGCTCGAGGAGTTCGGCAGCGGCGCCCGGCTGCGCCGGCAGTTCCAGGGCGCCGACAGCGAGGAGCGCCTCCACTGGCACCTGCGCCGCAGCTGCTTCGTGCGCCGGCTCAAGCGCGACGTCCTGCCCCAGCTGCCCGCCAAGCGTCAGGTCGTCGTGCCGATGGCGCTCGACAACGAGGACGAGTACCGGCTCGCCGAGCGCGACCTGATCGCCTGGCTGCGCGAGCAGCCGCTCGACCTGCGCGAGCTCGACGCGAGGATCGCCGCGGCGCTGCGCGCCGAGCGCCTGGCGCAGCTCAACGCGCTCAAGCGCCTCGCCGCGCGCGGCAAGCTCGCCGCCGCGGTCGCCTGGATCCACGACTTCCTGGCCTCGGACGAGCCGCTCGTCGTCTTCTCGCACCACGCCGAGGTCCAGGACGCCCTGCTCAGGCGCTTCCCCGACGCCGGCCACCTGCTCGGCCGCGACTCGCAGGCCACGCGCGACGCCACGGTGCGCGCCTTCCAGGACGGCAGCGCGCCTGCGCTCCTCGTGTGCTCGACGCTCGTGGCCGGCCAGGGGATCACGCTCACGCGCGCGTCGAACGTCGCCTTCCTGGAGCTCGAGTGGACGCCGGCGCTGCACGACCAGGCCGAGGACCGCTGCCACCGCATCGGGCAGCGCGACGCGGTCACCGCGTGGTACCTGCTGGCGGCCGGCACGATCGACGAGCGCATCGCCGAGCTGCTGCACCGCAAGCGCGGCGTCGTGGGCGCGGTGACCGACGGGCGGCGCATCGACGCCGACGGCCTGGTCGACGAGGTGGTCCGCGCGCTGCGCGGCGAGCCCGTCCGCCATCTGCGGCCGGTGGCCTGACGCTCAGCCGCCGACGACGGCGAGCCGGTCGCCGTGGCGCTCGACGCGGCTGCCCACCGCGGCGCAGCGCTCGGCCAGCAGCCGCTCGACGAGGTCGCGCTCGCCGCCCATCGCGGGCCGCGTGTGGCAGTAGTCGAGCGCGAGGGGCAGCGCCTCGACGTGGCGCGGGCCGCCGGCGTCGAGCGTGACGAACCACAGCAGCCCGAGGTCGTTGCGCAGGTCGCGGTCGACGCGGTAGTCGTCGAGGAAGTCGCCGAGGTCGTAGAGCACGGCGCCCGCCGCGCCGTGGAAGACGTGCGCCGAGTGGCCGGCGACGAGGTCGGCCCCCGCGGCGAGCAGCGCCGGCGCGGCGGCGCGGACGGCGGCGACCGGCGCGCCGACCATGTTCGGTCCCCAGTGCACGGCGGCGAGCACGAGATCGGCGTCCGGGCCGGGCGCGAGCGCATCGCGCAGCCAGTCCGGCAGGCGGCCCGACCGACGCAGCGGCGCGAAGGCGACGCCGGGCGACCCGCGCGCGGCGGCGTAGGCGGCAGGGTGGTCCGTCGCCGCCACGACGCGCAGCCGGATTCCGCCCGACTCGAGTACGACCGGAGCGCGGGCCGCCTCGGGCGACGCGCCGCCGCCCACCGCGGCGACGCCCGCGAGCGCGAGGTGCTCGAGCGTGTCGAGCAGGGCGACCGGCCCGTAGTCCAGCGCGTGGTTGTTGGCCAGCGTCGCGCAGTCCACGCCGACCGCGGCCAGCCAGTCCGCCGCCGGCGGCGGCGCGCGGATGAAGAACGGCTTGTCGGGATCGGGGAAGCGCTCGCCGCGCGCCGAGATGCAGCACTCCAGGTTGACGACGAACAGGTCGGCGCGCGTGGCCGCCTCGACCACGGCGGGATCGAGCAGCGGCGCGGCGCGCCCGGCGGCCAGCCGCTCGGCCACGCCACGGCCGAGCATCGTGTCGCCGGCGAGTGCGAGCGTGATCGGTGGCGCAGCGCCGATGCTAATCATCACCGTGATGACCGACGTCCTCGGCGTGATCGGAGACGGGCTGGGCAACGCCCTGCAGATGGCGTGGGAGGTCTGGTGGGCGTCTACGCCGACCTGGTGACGCTGCCGATCGTGCTGATCTACCGCAAGTACTACGGCGGGCGGTTCGCGCTGAAGCTGACCGCGCTGCTGGTGGCGACGATGGTCGTCGCCGCCGTGGTCGTCAATCTCGTCTTCAGCGCGCTCGGCGTCGTGCCCGACACGCGGCCGTCGATCGCGTCGATCACCGACCGCGGCGTGCACCTCAACTACACGGCGGTGCTCAACGCCGTCTTCACGCTCGCCGGCGCCGCGCTGGTCTGGCTGACCGTGCGGCGCGGGGCCACCGACCCGGTGTGCGGGATGCGCGTCGACCGCTACGCGACGCCGCATCGCGCGACGGCCGGCGGGCGCACGGTGTACTTCTGCTCGGCCGGCTGCCGCGACCGGTTCGTGGGGGCAAAGTCACCCTGACCTCGACCTTGCGTCGAGCCTCGATCCGGTGAGAGGGTCAAGCCCATCGGGCCCGGCGCGGGGCCGGACCGCGAGCAGAGGAGGCCATACATGGCCGACCGTGTGCTGTTCATCAGCTGGGGCCAGACCGTCCCTGGGCGCGAGGAGCGCGGGCTGGAGGTCTTCAACGAGGCGCTGGGCATCCTCGGGCGCATGCAGCAGCAGAGCAAGATCGAGAGCTTCAACACGGTGCTGCTCGATCCCAATGGCACGCTTGACGGCTACATCGAGATCCGCGGATCGGCGAAGCAGATCGCCGACGTGCGTCAGGACGACGACTTCCGGCGCAACACGGTGGACGCGTCGCTCATCGTCAGCGACCTGCGTCACGCCGAGGGCGTCTGCGACAAGGGCGTCGAGCGCGAGATCGCCCGCTACCAGGAGGCCATCGGCAAGGTCCCGCAGATGACGGGCTGACGCCGCCGCTCCGCCGGGCGCTGCGCGTCGCGCGTCAGTTGCAGGCGCGGCAGCGCCCTTGCGGGCACGAGCACGCTGGCGGCTCGAGCGTGAGTCGCTTGGGCGCCCACCGGCGCAGCCATTCGCGCGCGACGGGCTGGGTGTGGTCGGCGGGGCCTCCGGGCCAGCTGCCGGCGACCAGATCGGCCAGCAGATGCTGGTCCAGGCCGCTCGCGCGCGCGACCAGCGTGGCGAAGCTCTCGGGGTCCATCAGGCAGGCCCTTATACCCAGAAACGCGGTCGTTCATGCAGAGCGCCCAAGCGCCAAGGCGAGGGCGTCCTCGACGCAATCGCGGCGCAGCCGCTCGGGGTCGATCCGGAAGACGTCGGGGACGCCCGGAGCGGCCTCGCGGACCCCCGCGCGCACGCGGGCCAGGTGCATGGTCCCGAGCACCTGCACGTAGATGCGGTTGGCGACGTAGTCGTGGTCCTCGACGCCCGCCGCGCGCACCATCTCGGCCAGCGGCGACAGGCACTCGGCCATCGCCCGGCCGAGCCGGAACCACGTGCCCTCCGAGACGCGCTGGGCCAGCTCGCGCGCCGGGCGGCGCATCAGCGACAGCGAGCAGTCCAGGAAGGCCGGGTACTCCAGGCAGAACGCCGTGTAGCGGTCGATGCTCTCGCGCAGCGCCGCCGCCGGGTCGGACCGGTCGTCGGGGTAGCCGTCGCGCAGCTCGCCGAGGTAGCTGATCAGCACGAGGATGAACAGCTCCTCCTTGGAGGCGACGTGGCGGTAGATGAGCGCCTTGTTGATCCCGACCGCCCGCGCGACGCCGTCGATCGCCGCCTCCTGGACGCCCTGCTCGTCGAAGAGCACGCGCGTCGCGGCGACGATCTGCCGCTCGCGATCGGCGCGCGCCGTCAGGCGTGTGCTCATGGCCACAGACTAACAGTTTGACGACCGTTTACACTATGGGTTCATGAGCACCGAAACCCCCACCGCCGAGACCGAAGCCGCCACCTTCTCACTCGACCTCAACCAGGACCAACGCGATCTGCGCGACTGGGTCCACGGCTTCGCCGAGGGCGTCGTCCGCCCCGCCGCCGCCGAGTGGGACGAGCGCGAGGAGACGCCCTGGCCGGTGATCCAGGAGGCCGCCAAGATCGGCCTCTACGGCTTCGAGGCCATCGCCCAGTTCTGGGCGGACGAGTCGGGGCTGACCTTCCCGATCGTCAACGAGGAGCTCTTCTGGGGCGACGCCGGGATCGGGATGTCGATCATGGGCACCTCGCTCGCGGTGGCCGGCATCTTCAGCGCCGGCACGCCCGAGCAGCTCATGGAGTGGGTGCCGCAGTGCTACGGGACCGCCGACGACCCGAAGGTCGGCGCGTTCTGCGTCTCCGAGCCCGACGCGGGCTCGGACGTCTCGTCGCTGCGCACCCGCGCCCGGTACGACGAGGCCAAGGACGAGTGGGTGCTCAACGGCCAGAAGGCGTGGGCGACCAACGGCGGGATCGCCAACGTGCACGTCGTCGTCGCGTCGGTCGACCCCGACCTGGGCGCGCGCGGCCAGGCCGCGTTCGTCATCCCGCCCGGCACCAAGGGCCTGGAGATGGGGACCAAGGTCAAGAAGCACGGCCTGCGCGCGTCGCACACCGCCGACGTGTTCTTCGACGACTGCCGCGTTCCGGGCAGCTGCCTGCTCGGCGGCAAGGAGAAGCTCGACGAGCGCCTCGCCCGCGCGCGGGAGGGGACGAGCGCGCGCAAGCAGGCGGCGATGTCGACCTTCGAGGTCAGCCGGCCCACGGTCGGCGCCCAGGCGGTCGGGATCGCACGCGCGGCCTACGAGTTCGCGCTCGCCTACGCCAAGGAGCGCGTCCAGTTCGGCAAGCCGATCATCGAGAACCAGGCCGTCGCCTTCACGCTGGCCGACATGAAGATGGAGATCGACGCCGCGCGGCTGCTCGTCTGGCGCGCGTCGTGGATGGGCAAGGTCGGGCGCCCGTTCAACAACGCCGAGGGCTCGATGAGCAAGCTCAAGGCCGGCGAGGTCGCGGTCTGGGCCACCGAGCGCGCGATCCAGATCCTGGGCGGCAACGGCTACACGCGCGAGTACCCCGTCGAGCGCATGCACCGCGACGCCAAGATCTACACGATCTTCGAGGGCACCTCGGAGATCCAGCGCCTGGTCATCGCCCGCGCGATCTCGGGCGCGCCGATCCGCTGAGCCGCTCTTCCTAGGGTCGTCGGGGGTGCTTCCCTAGGGGTCATTCCCAATGGTCGAGCGGGCCGCGCTGGCCGATGCTGACGACCATGAGCGAAGACACCACCACCCAGACCCCGGCGCCCGCACCGCGGCGCCTGAAGCGCTCGAGCTCCGACCGCGTCCTCGGCGGCGTGTGCGGCGGCCTCGGCGACTACCTCGGCGTCGATCCGATCATCGTGCGGGTCGTCGCCGTCGTGCTGGCCTTCTTCGGCGGCGCCGGCATCCTCCTCTACCTCGCCGCCTGGCTGCTGGTCCCGTCCGACGACCCCAACGCCAAGCCGGCGCCCGGCCGCGGCGCGACGATCGCCGGCGTCGTCATCCTCGTGCTCGCCGCCGGCACCCTGCTGCCCTTTCATGGCGGGGGCTGGGGCTGGGGCGCGGGCGGCTTCTTCCTGTCCGTCCTCCTCGTCGGGCTCGCCGGGCTGGCTGTCTGGCGGCTGGCCTCCGGGGAGCGGGCGACCGGCGGCGGCGCCGACGTCGTGCGCCGCGCGGCCCTCGGGGTCGCCGTCCTCGCCGCGTCGCTGATCCTCGCGGTCGGCGGCGCGTGGGCGGCGGCCGCCGACGGCGCGACGACGGTGGCCATCATCGTCATCCTCGCGGGCGGCGCGCTGGTCGCCGGGGCCTTCTTCGGCGGGCTGCGCTGGCTGATCGTTCCCGCGCTGGCGCTCGCGCTGCCCGCCGGCGTGGTCGCGGCGGCGGACCTCGACGTCAAGGGCGGCGTCGGCGAGCGCGTGTACCGGCCCGCGTCGGCCGATGCGCTGCGCGACCACTACCGCGTCGGCGTCGGCCGGCTCGTCCTCGACCTGCGCGACACCCACCTGACGGCGGGCGATCACCGCGTCCGCGTGGAGGCCGGCGTCGGCCAGGTCCTCGTGCTCGTGCCCTCCGACGTCTGCGTGTCGAGCACCGCGCACGTGGGCGTCGGCGCGGCCGAGGTCTTCACCCGCGAGACGGGCGGGGTCGACGTCGACTGGCAGGACGACCGCAACGCCCCGGAGTCGACGCCGCGCCTGATCGTCGACGGCGACGTCGGGCTCGGCGACTTCCAGGTCGGCGAGCACGAGCGCCACGACCGCGGCTTCGACGAGGAGGCCGACGTGGGCACCAACGCCGCGTGCGGGGCCCGGCGTGGCTAGGCGCCCCGACCCGACGTCGCTGGTCGCGGGCCTCGGGCTCGCGGCCTTCGGCGTCGTGCTCCTGCTCGACGCGACCGGCGCGATCGAGCTGCGCTTCGCCGCGCTGGCGCCGCTGGCCTGCGCCCTCGTCGGCGTGATCCTGCTGGCCAGCGGGCTCACGCGTCGCGACTGAGAAGATCGCCGCGATGAGCGAAGCCCAGCCCGCGCGCGTCCTGCGCCGCGACCCC
>DASXRF010000244.1:0-11810 GCA_036506755.1 Solirubrobacteraceae bacterium
GTCCGCGTTACCCGCCGCCGCAACTACGCTCATCCCCTGCTCCCTCGCCCTGTCGACTCGATCGACGAAGGCCGCGACCTCCTCCTGGCTGCTCGGCCCAGGGCTCCCAAGGGCGAGTTCGACTGCCACGATCCTGTGGCGGGCGGCCAATTCCTCGCAGCTTGCGACCCCGTTCGCATACGCGGCGAAGGTGAATTCATCGCGACCAGGGATCGCGGCGCGCACCGAGACAATCCGCACCCCCGGCCAGAATCCCACCATGCCCCAGTCGTTGATCGGGGCGCCCATGATCATGGCCATCTGAGTGCCGTGCTTGGAGGGGCTTTGGTCGCCTGGGTCGCCGCCGTCGAGGGCGATGCGGTCGACGACGGTGGTGGCGGTGTCGGGGTTGATGTCGACTCCGGTGTCCACGAGGCAGACGGCGGCGGCTCCGTTAGCGGGGGGTGGGGCGTAGGGCAGCCACTCGGCGTGGGCCGTGAGGGCTTGGGCGGTCGTGGTCTTGTACTCGGCGGCGGCCGGGGATGCGCCGGTCAGGGGCAGGAGTGTCGCGAGTATCGCGGCGAGGGAGGCCGTAGTCGCGCGTCGGCGGGTGGTGGTCGGGGCCGGACGAGTGCTGGATTGTTCTCGCGGAGCGAGAAGAATCGAGCACTCGAGCCGGGGCGCGCCCGCGGTGGGTTGGGCGGCGAGATGAGTGCTCGATCGACCGCGCATATGGCTGTCGAGCGACCACTCGATCGTGGGCGGACCTGGTGGCGTGGCTCCAGTGTCGCTCGGTCCCATCAGCTCGCGCGGCCCGGTGCGGGGAGGGGGTGGGCTGCGGGACGAGTGATCGATTGACCCCGTATATCGGGGTGAATCGAGCACTCGATCCACGCCCGCCGCGCGGAGAGAGCACGAAAGGGCGGCGCAGCCATCAGTTGACGCGGACGGAGACGGTGCGCGAGGCGCCGGTCGCCCACGGGTAGGCGCCGTCCGCGCGGGCAAGGGCTCGGAAGCGGTAGGTGACGCGCCCGTAGGTTCGCGTGAAGCGGTAGCGGTAGTGGAAGCGGCCGTGGCGGCCGGTCGCGCGGGCGGTCGCGAAGGTGTGCCAGCGGCGGCCAATCTTGACCTGCATGTCGATGAGCTTGCCGGCGGCCGGGACCGGGCGGCCGAGGAGGGAGCCGGCGAAGGTGACCGCCTGGCCGTTGCGGACGTGGCGGGGGTGGGGAGCGAGGCGCACGCCGGCCCCCACGCTGAGCCGGAGCTCGCGCGTCGCGGCGGGTGCGGCGTCGCCGATGTGCGAGACGTAGGAGATGGCGAGCCGGCGCGACGGCCCGCGGGCGGGGAGCGCGAGGCGGAAGCGGCCGTCGGCGCCGGTCGTCGCGGCCCCCAGGGGAGCATCGGCTCCGTTGCTCGCTCCCGGACGCGCGGCCACCGTCACCTGCGCCCCCGCGATCGGCGCGCCCGCCTCGTCGACGAGCCGGCCCGCCACGACCGGACGCCGCCGGAACGCCACGCGCAGCGCCGCGCGGTGGTTGCGGGCGAACGTCGCGGTCAGGATCGCCCGGTCGCTGGCGGTCGTCCCGTTCGCCGGCCCGCGGGCCGGGACGGGCGTGCCGAACGAGTCGGGCTTGGCGTCGGTCCCGTTCTTGACCGTCACCGGCTCGGAGATGAAGGCGCGGACGTTCTCGGCCGCGTCGTAGGCGCGCACGACGAAGCGGTGGTTGCCGTCGGCCACGCGCCGCGTGTCGACCTGGACGTCGACGTCGGTGACGTTCTGGCACGGCAGCGGCTGCCACCACGCGCACTTGTCGCCGTTGCGCTCGAAGTCGAGCACGCCGACGGGGCTGGTCGCGTCGTCGGCGTAGACCGCCAGGCGCTTGATCCCGCTGTTGTCGCTCGCCCACGTCACGTGCACGAGCTCCTTGCCGCTGTGCGTCCCGGCGGCGAGCAGCCCGCTGCCGGCCACCGCCAGGTCGGGGTCGGACGGGTCGCGCATCGTGACGATCGCTCCGTAGATCTTCACGCCTGACGCGAAGCCGCCGTCGGGGCCGCCGGTCGGGCAGCCCGGGTCGAAGCGGCAGCCCACCTGGTAGGCGATCCGCGAGGGCGTCGCGTTGGACCAGTCGACGTCGAGCAGGTTGGCCGGGATGAGCCCGTGGTAGGCCGTATCGGTCGTCCCCGCGCGACCGTACGGCACGTCCTCGGTGCCGTCGAAGTCGTCGCCTCCGAGCTGGTTCTTGCCGTCGGCGAGCGTGTAGAGGTAGTTGCGCTGCGACGTGCCGCCGCTGCCCGACCCGTACGACCACGCCGTGCGCCACAGCCGCAGGCGCACGACCTGCGTCCCCGCCGGCGCGGTGAACGAGACCTCGCCGAACGCCCCGCTCGGCGCCTGGTAGCCGCTCAGCGCGATGACGCCGAAGCCGTTGTCCGACGCCCCGCACTGGTCGAAGGCGTGGAAGCGCCCGCCGGGGTCGTCGCGGCCGGTCCACGCGCTCGCGTTGGCGCTCGGGTTGTGGAAGCCGTCCGCCCCCGCGTAGCAGCTGTAGACGTCGTAGGTCCCCGCCCGGGCGGCCGGCGCGGCAAAGAGCAGCGCGCACAAAACGGCCAGCGGCGCGAGCGTCGGGGATGGAAGCGTCATGGAGTCTCCGGCATGGTCCGGGTCTCTTAGGGCGGGAGCGGCGCCCGTTCGCCCCCTTCAACGAGGCCAAAAGAGGACTCTTGCGCCCAGTTTCCGGCGTATCAGAGCTCTTCGGCGATCCGCGGCGCGCGCCGCGAGAACACCAGCGCCCCGACGACGACGAGCGCCCCGGCGACGCCGACGGGCGCGAGCAGGTGCCACCAGCCGCCGATCGCCTCCGCCGCGCTCACGTGCTCGCCGCCGAAGATCGCGCGCCGCGCCTGCTGCAGGATCGCCGAGAACGGGTTGACGAGCAGCAGGTGCGCCAGCGTGGCATGGCCCTTCTCGAAGACGAGCTCGATCGGATAGAAGATCGGCGCCGCGTAGAACATGACCTGCAGCACGACGTCCCAGATCGGGTCGATGTCGCGATAGCGGACGAACATCGCCGACAGCAGCATCCCGACGCCGATCGCGAAGACGGCGAGCAACAAGACGAGCACCGGCAGCTCGATCCACGTCCACAACACGCCACCGCCGTCGATCAAAAGGAAGACGAACACGGGCAGCAGGTTGAGCCCCAGGTTGAACGTCGCGGTGAGCACGACCGACAACGGCACGGCCAGCCGCGGGAACTCGATCTTGCGCACGAGCGGCTCGCGCTGCACGAGCGAGGTGACGCAGCCCTTGGTCGCCTCGCTGAAGTAGGTGAACAGCACGACGCCCAGCAGCATCGCCTCGGGGAAGAACGGGACGATGTTCCGGCCCACCACGAGCGAGTAGACGCCGTACAGGACGCCGAAGAGCATCAGCGGCCGGAAGACCGACCACAGGTAGCCGAGCACGGAGCCGAAGAAGCGCAGCTTCCACTCGGTCAGCGCGAGCGTCCACGTCAGGTGCCAGAAGCGGCGAGGATCGCTCCCGAGCGCCGACGGCCCCTTGATCGGCCGTCCGAGCTCCGCGGCGGCGACCGGCACCGAGCTCAACCTGCGACCTCGGCGCCGGCGCGCTCGAGGACGACCTCGTAGTCGAGGTCGGTCACCGCGTCGGTCTCGCGCGTGCTCGTCACCACCACGGAGACGAACCGCTCGCGGCGGTCGAGCCACTGCAGCCCCGAGCCCGACTGCGCCACCGCCGGCGTGGCCATGTAGCGGTCGGCGGCGAAGACGTTGTCGAAGACGATGCGAAAGACGACCTCGTCGCCGGCCGCGAAGCGACCTGACGGCGGGCCCAGCACGTTGGACGCCGAGAGCACGTTGTCGTCGCGCCCGTTGTGGAGGTTGACGCCGAACAGCGGATCCTCGACGTCGGCGGCGAAGCGCACGCGCGCGCAGAACGCGCACCGCTCGCCGGTCTCCAGCGAGGTCGCGCGGCGACCGTCGGCATGCTCGAACCAGGCCTCGAGGATCTCCGCGCGGCGGTCGCCGTAGCGCTCCTCCTTGGGCGCCTCGGCCTCGACTTCCTCGGCCGACTCCGACTCCTCCTGCTCGAGCTCAGCCAGCTGCGCCCGCGCCTCCTCGGAGAAGTTGAGCTCGAGGTAGCGGTTGCCGACCCGCACCGGCTCGCCCTCCTCGACCATCTCGCCGTGCTCGAGCAGCAGCGCCCGGTCGCAGAAGCGCCGCACCGCCGCCATGTCGTGCGTGACGAGCAGCACCGTGCGCCCGTCGCGCCGGATGCGCGCGAACTCGTCGAAGCACTTCTGCTGGAAGGCCGCGTCGCCGACCGCGAGGACCTCGTCGATCAGCAGGATCGACGCGTCGACCTGGATCATCACCGCGAAGGCGAGCCGAACCATCATCCCGCTCGAGTAGTTCTTGAGCTTGAGCTCGACGAACTCGTGCAGCTCGGCGAAGTCGATGACCTCGTCGAAGCGCCGCCGCGCCTCGCGCGGCGAAAGCCCGAGCATCGTCGCGTTGATCATCACGTTGTCGCGCGCGGGCAGGTCGGGGTTGAACCCCACGCCGAGCTCGATGAACGTCGAGAGTCGACCGTTGACGTAGATGCGCCCGGCGTCGACCGCGTAGATCCCCGCCAGGCACTTCAACAGCGTCGACTTGCCCGACCCGTTGCGCCCGACGATCCCGAAGAACTCCCCGTTCTGCACGCTGAACGAGACGTCGCGCAACGCGCGCAGCTCGTGGTGGCCCGAGCGGCGCAGGGGATGCAGGGCCCGCTCCTTGAGCGTGTGGACGCGCTCGTGGGGCAGGCGAAAGGACTTCGAGACGCCGTCGACGACGACGGCCGGCAGCGCCGTACTCACGCGTCCAGCGTAGTGCGGGCGCAGACGACCAGCTCGTAGTCCGGGTCGTCGTAGGCGAACGCGCGCGGGTCGGTCTCGTGCTCGGCCATCCCGTACAGGAACGCGGCGCAGGCGGCGAGGTTGCCGTGCGCGCGCACCTCCGCGCGCAGCCCCGATCGCGCGAACAGCGAGCGCACCCCGTCCGACGTGAAGCGCCACTGCTCGGAGAACGGCGGCTCCTCGCCCGCGCGCGATCGGTGCGACACGCCGGGGAACGTCGCGAGCAGCACGCCGCCCGGCGCGAGCGCCGCCGCGACGACCGCGACCATGGCGGGCGGCTCCGGCGCGAACTGCACGGTCTGCGTGAGGATCACGCAGTCGAAGGCGCGCTCGGGCAGCCAGCCGGGCGAGCGCAGGTCGCCGACCAGCGTCGCGCGCGGATTGCCCGACGACGCGTCCACCACGTCCGACACCGTCACCCGCGAGCCCCCGAAGCGCCGCGTGTACGTCGGCTCGTAGACCTCGAGCACGCGCCCGCGCACGTCGGCGGCGTGCTCGCCCAGGAAGCGCTCGATGAACACCCGGTCGACCGGGCGCCCGCGGTCGAGCCCGAAGCGGCGCGACAACGGCTCGCCCGGCAGGCGCGGGACCGCGGCGACCGAGCGCGGCACCGGCAGCGCCCGATACGCGCGCGAGTAGGCCGAGCGGAGGCGCGAGCGCACGAGGCGGCGCAGGGTACGCTGACGCCCGCCGCATGCGCCGCAAAGCGCTCACGCTCCGCATCTCGCCGCCGCTGTACGCCCGCATCACGACGCTCGCGCTCGCGCTGCTGACGGCGATCGTCTTCACCGGCGCGGCGGTGCGCCTCACCGGGTCGGGGCTCGGCTGCCCGACGTGGCCGGAGTGCCACGGCGCGGTCATCCAGACCGAGCTCGACACGCACGGCGCGATCGAGTACGGCAACCGGCTGCTGACCGGCGTGGTCGGCGCCGCCGCGATCGTCGCGTTCCTCGCCGCCTTCTTGCGCCGGCCGTTCCGCCGCGACCTGGCGATCATCGGCGCCCTGCTGCCGCTCGGCGTCGTCGGCCAGGCCGTCCTCGGCGGGATGGCCGTCCTCTACGGGCTGGCGCCCGGCTGGGTGATGGGCCACTTCCTGCTCTCGATGGTCATCCTCGCCGGCGCGGTGACGCTCGCGTGGCGCGCGCACCACGAGCCGCAAGCGCCGCCCGTCAACGACCGGCACGTGGTCCTCGCGGTCCGAGCGCTCATGCCCATCGCCGCGTGGGTGCTGTTCCTCGGCACGGTCGTCACGGCGTCGGGCCCGCACCCCGGGTCGGCGGGCACCGGCGAAGTCGTCCACCGCCTGAGCTTCAAGGGCGGCGAGACGCTGAACTGGATGATCCACTGGCACGGGCGCTTCTCGACGTTCTTCGGGCTGTGCGCGGTGGCGACGTGGCTGCTCGCTCACCGCCGCGGCGCCACGCCGCAGCTGCGCCGCGCGCTGACCGCGCTGTGCGTCCTGCTCGCGGCGCAGGGCGTCGTCGGCGGCGTCCAGTACGAGCTCGGGTTGCCCGCCGAGATCGTCTGGGTGCACGTCGCGCTGGCAACGTGCACGTGGCTCGCCGTGATGTGGAGCGTCGCGTCGGCGGGGCGGCTCGTGGCCGCCCGCGAGCTAGCTCCGCGCCTCGCCGAGGAGCGCGGCTTCGCTCGCGGCGCCGGCCGCGCCGCCTGAGGCCTGCAGCACGAGCAGCGCCATGTCGTCGCGCTGGTCGCCCGACTGGAAGTCGCGCAGCGCCCCGTCGATGCGCGCGGCGAGCGCGTCGGCATCGGATCCGGCGGCCGCGGCGAGCAGCGCCTCGAGCCGCTCGGCGCCGAAGCGCTCGTGCTCGCCGCCGGTGTCGGTGACGCCGTCGGTGTAGAGGACCAGCGAGTCGCCGGCTTCGAGCGGCAGCAGCGTGTCGTCCCACGCCCCGCGCGCGAAGGCGCCCAGCAGCGTGCCGGCGGACTCGACGGCGACGACCTCGCCCGAGCCGCGGACGAGCAGCGGCGCCGGGTGGCCGGCGCACGCGACCGTCACCTGCAGCCGCCCGCCGAGGACGGGCGCGAGGCGCACGCAGGCCGCCGTGCACAGCTGCGAGCGCTCGGCCTCGAGGATCGCCTCGTTGAGCCGGGCGAGCACGCGCGCGGGCGAGGGCTCGTACTGGGCGGCGGTGCGCATCGTGTGACGGGCGAGCGCGGTGACCGCGGCCGCCGGGGCGCCCTTCCCCGTGACGTCGCCGATGATCGCCATCCAGCCGCCGGGCACCGCGAAGACGTCGTAGAAGTCGCCGCCGACGTGCGACGCCTCGCCGGCGGCGCGGAAGCGCGCGGCGATCGACACGCCGGGGATCTCGGGCAGGCGCGGGGGCAGGAGCGCCTCCTGCAGCGTCGTGGCGATCTGCACGCGCTCGCCGTGCACCCGCGCGTTCTCGATCGCCACGCCGGCGCGCCGGGCCAGCTCCTCGGCGAGCTCGAGGTCGGTCTCGTTCAGACGGCGGCCCGAGTCGCGCGTCGTCCCGAGCGTGATCGTCCCGATGATCCGGTCGCCGGCGACGAGCGGCACGACGAGCGCGGACAGCGCGCCGACGCGTCGCAGGGCGTCGAGCTGGGCGGAGTCGCGCGCCGCCGCCCGCAGCAGGGCGTCGTCGATGTGGTGGTAGAGCTCCGAGCGCCCGGTGGCCAGGACGTGCGGCGGACCGACCGGCAGCTCGCCCCCGCCGGCGCCGCCGCCCACGACGAGCCGGTCGAGCCCGCGCCGGCGCTGCTCGACGTCGGCGGTCGCCACGCGGCGCAGCCGGCCGCGGGCGTCGGGCATGTCGACCGCGCACCAGTCGGCGAGCTCGGGGACCGCGGCCCACGCGACCTTCTCCAGCGTGACCGCGGTGTCCAGCGACGACGACAGCAGCTTGGTCGCCTGCGCGAGGAAGCGCTGCTTGAGCTCGCTGCGGTGCGCCTCGGTGACGTCCTCGATGACGTTGACGGCCAGGCGCGGCCGGCCGTCGGCGCCGAGGACCGGCGAGGCCTTGACGAGCCGCCACTTGACCTCGCCGGTGGCGCGCTCGGTCACGCGCAGCAGCAGCGGTTCGGGGGCGGGGACGCCGGCAAGCGCCTGGCGCCCCGGCAGCCGCGCGGGCTCGACAGAGTCGCCGCGCGCGTCGCGCACGTCGAAGCCCTCCCACGCGCGCGCGGTCCCGCGCGCTATGAGCGTGCGCTCGTCCGGGAGGCCGAGCAGCTCGGCGGCGGCGCGGTTGGCGTAGACGATCTCGCCGTCGGGCCCCTGCACGGTGACTGCCTCGGCCAGCGCGCCGACGACGGCGCGCAGCTCGGCCTCGGTCTCGGTCAGCGCGCCGAACAGGCGCGCGTGGTCGACGGCGAGGCCCGCCCGGCGCGCGAACTCCCGCGCCAGCTCGACGTCGCCCTCGCGGTAGGGCGGCGAGCCGCGCAGGCGCACCCAGCCGAGCGCCCCGACCGACTCGCCCCGGGCGGTGAGCGGGACGACGATCGCCGAGCGGTAGCCCGTCTCGCGCATCAGGCGCAGGTAGGCCTCGTTGGGCGCCCAGCGCCGGAGGTCCTCGTCGCGCAGCCGGGCGATGAGCTGCGGCTCGCCCGTGCGCAGTGCGACGGCGGCAGGGTGGGCGACCTCGGTCGAGAGCTCCCCGCGCAGCTCGCGCAGCCGGCGGGCCAGGACGGGGTCGGCCGCGGCCACGGCGGCCAGGCGGAGCCGGTCGTCCTCGCGCAGGTCGATCACGGAGAGGTCGGCCAGCTCGGGGACCGCGATGCGCGCGAGGGCGTCGAGCTCGCCGATCGGATCGCTGCGGTCGAGCAGCTCGCCGGCGTCGGCCAGCAGCGCGGCCCGCCGCCGCGCGGAGGCCTCGCGCCGGCGCGCCCGGCGGGAGATCGCCGCGGCGAGCGTGAGCGCGAGAGCCGCCGCGGCTCCACCGCGGCGCTCAGCTGTCCATGCCCGCATCGTGTGCGCTCCTCTCCGCCCCTGCGGGCGGATCGTAACGAGCCGCGCGCGCCCGCGGCGCTTCTACGACGCGGAGTCGCCGGCCTGGGCGAGCGGGCACGCCGCCGCCGGGCGGTAGGGCGGCGCGAGCGGCAGCGGCCTGTCGGGCCGGATCGATCCGTCGACGGCGAAGCGCGCCAGCCCGACCACCCGGCGCCCGCCGCTGGGGCGCGGCCTGGTCAGCTCGAGGATGAAGCCCCAGGGGCGCTCGTGGAAGGTCAGCTCCGCCCCGGGGTGCCGGCGGCGGATCGCGTAGACCGCGCGCGCCTGGGAGACGGTGAGCTCCGGGCCGCTGGGCTGCTCCATACACCTTTCATCGGCACGTGGTGCTCCAAAGCTGAGTGCGTGCGTCTCACGCGCGAGCCTCGTAACCTCCGCCGTCGACCATGTCGATCTCCGCCCCCCGATCCGAGCAGGCCGCCGCGCGGTTCGCCGAGGCCCAGAGCCTCGCGGACAAGGGTTTCCGCGAGCGCGGCGTGGAGTCGCTGCACGCTGCCGCTGAGCTGGCGGTCGATGAGCTGGCCGAGCGTGAGGGCGTCGAGATCGCCGCGGAATCGCTCGGCTGGCACGAGGCGCGGGCGCGCGCCTGCGTGCGGCTGCGCCAGCTCGGCGCCGTGCCGGCCGGCTTCGACAACCTGCTGCGGCGGCTCAACGACGACCGCAAGCGCACCAAGTACGACGACAAGCCGACGCGCTTCGACCCGATGACCTTCGCCCAGGCGCAGGCGTCCGTGCGGCTCGTCATCGAGTCCTTGGGCGTCAGCCTGCCGGGCGAGCCCGTGGAGGCGCCGGCCCCGCCGCCCGAGGCCACGGGGCCGCCGGCCGAGGTGCCCGAGCCGCCCGCCGCAGCGCCGGCTCGCCAGCCCCACCGCACGGGCCTGGTCGTCGGCGCGGTGGCGATCGCCGTCGCCGCCGCCGTCGCGATCGTCGCGCTGATCGCCTTTCGGGCGGGCGAGGACCAGAGTCCCGCGCGCAAGCCGAAGCCCGCCGGCACGCGGGTCGTGACCTACGGCTCCACCGCGCGCGTGGGCCGGCTCGAGATGAGCGTGGACACCGCGCGCACCGGGCCGCGCGTGGGCCGGCCGGCGCTGCCGGCGAGGCGCGGGACCTACGTCCTCGTCAACCTGCGCGTGGAAAACCCGACCGACCGCACGCTGCCCCTGCGCTTCGACGCGTTCCGCCTGCACGGCGGCGCCGGGGGCATCTACCGGCCGAGCGTCCAGCTCACGCAGTTCACGCTCCCGATCGACCCGGGACAGCGCCAGTCTCTGCCGCTGCCCTTCGACGTCCCGCCACGCGAGGTGCGCGGCGCCCAGCTGCTCGCCGACGTCACCTCGGCCAGCGGGGCGAGCCGCCGCCCAGGCGCCACGTTCGATCTCGACCTCGGCGACGGGCTGGGCGAGCTCATGCCCGGCACCTGGAAGGGCAAGACCTCCGAGGGGCGGCCGTTCACGATGAAGATCGACAAGGGCGACGTCGTGCGCACCATCCGCTTCTCGACCAAGCGCGGCTCGTGCACGATCCCGTTCCGGGGCGCGGCGTTCGTCGAGGGCGGCCGTTTCCGCGCCGGCAGCGAAGCGATCGTGAACGGCGCGTTCTCCTCGTCGGTCGCCGCGAGCGGCACGGCGACGAGCGCGCCCGCCGGCCGGTGCCAGTTCGGCACGATCGGCTGGCGGGCGTCGACCACGCTGCGCTGAGGCTCAGCCCTTCTTCTTGGTGGAGCAGCCGCTGCCCAGGCAGCGCGGGCGCGAGAACGACATGCGCGCGCGGCCGTGGCGGTAGCGCACATCAACGTTGCCGAGCAGGATCTTGGTCTTGGCCTTCGTCGGCAGCGGGACGATGTAGTAGCACCCGTAGCGCGACGCGCTGTTGCGCTTGCACTTGACCTGGACGAGCTTCGCGCGCGTGTACGCCCGATAGATCTTGACGACCTTGACGCGGACGGCGCGCTCGGTCGATGCGCGCGAGATGTGGGCGCGGGCTGACGCTAGCTGGGCCGACGCCAGCAGGCCGGCGAGCACGGCGAGGGCGACGGCGGCGCGTACGCGGGTCCGAGTTAGGTGGGACAGGTCCATGCGCGGGGACTTTCCTTTCCGGGTGGCGGACGAACCGGGAGACACGCGCAATCCTGCGACCTTCCGGCGCGCGGGGGTTGAGCCGTCCCCGCACGTTTGGTGCACAAATACGCACCTTGCCGGGGCACTGCAGGCAGATGAAACACAAATCGCCTGCAAATCGGGCCCTTTGCTGCGCCTTGCAGAGCGCAGGATGCGGCCCTGTGCACATCAACTCTGCGAGGACTGCCCCTAGCGGCAGGACGCCACGCGCGGAGAGCATCCGGCGGACCCCAAAAGGAGGAGGACCGCCAGCGAAGATCACCTCACCCGCCGTACCTCAGCTGCTGTACCCCCGGCCGTTCGCCGGGGCCTTTTCGACGGCAGGCCTCATGGCTCTGCCGAGTTCTCCCAGGCAGTACCGAAACCAATCCACGCAGTACTACGACTCTGAAAAGAGAGCTTGAAATGAAGAAGTCCACCATCATGGCCATGGCGGCGGTCGCCGCGCTGGCCGCCCCCTCCTCCGCCTTCGCGGGCGGCACCGACCTGGAGGGGCAGTTCATCGACATCGCGGCCCGCGCGGTCGAGGCCGTCGAGGTCCTCCCGAACCCCGGTGTCCAGGTCCTCCTCAACGACGGCGGCGCCGTGCTCGACAGCCGTGTCCGGGTCCGCCTGAACCAGGACGACCCGACGCAGGTCGACCGCCTCGAGTGGAAGGCGCAGGAGCTGCGCATCGAGGACCCCAACGACCCGAGCGAGCAGACGGCGATCCCCGCGCCCGACGGCACGCTGCTGCAGACCGACATCTACGCGCTGACGACGATCCAGGCCGCGCTGGCCGGCTCGCCTCCCACGATCCTGCTCACCACG
>DASXRF010000245.1:0-14856 GCA_036506755.1 Solirubrobacteraceae bacterium
TCCGCGCGAACTTGTCGACGTCGTCGCCGGTCTCGCCGCCGAAGAGCTCGGCGAGCGCGCTCGCCCCGGCGGGGACGACGTGGACGCCGAGCGCGCGCGCCGCGCACGCGACACCGTACGTGCGGTTGCGGCGCGACACGCAGACCAGGAAGCGCGCCGGGTCGATGCTCGTCTGCGTCGCGAAGCCGACCAGGCACCCCGCGCGCTCGCCGGCCGCCGCCGCGGTGACGATGAACATCGGGTAGTCGAGGTCGCCGACGACCGCGTTGAACGCCTCGCGCGCGCCCACGCGCCACGACCTACCCGGCGCGCCGGGCGCCCTCCCGCGGGCGCCCGGCGAGCCGCCCCCTCCCCGTCAGGCGGCGATCGGCTCGGGCTCGTGGTGCGCTCCCGCAGCGCGAGCCGCCACCACGTGCGTGACCGGCAGGCCGGTGACGCGCTCGACGCGGTGCGGCAGGCACAGCTTCAGCCAGCGCGAGACGCGCCGGGGCAGCGTGCAGACGATCACCTCGGCGTACGTGCCGAGGTTCACCGCGTCGAGGACGGCGGCCAGGGGGTCCGGCGAGCCGAGCCGGATGTCGTCGACCCACAGCCCGGTCTCGCGCAGCCGCTCCTCGGCCGCGTGCATCTGGCGGCGCGCGAGCGGCACGCCGGCCGACATGTCCGCCGCCCAGGCCAGCCCGCTCGGCGTGGCGGGCACGACGAGCGTGAAGCGAGCGGGTCCGCGCGCCGCGCGCTCGCGCAGCGCCTGCACGAGCTCATCCGAGTCCGCAGTGCGGTTGGCGACGACGAGGATGCGCTCTGCCTGGCTGGCCAGGCCGCTCAGCTGGGACATGGCGGGGAACCACCTCCGTCCGTGGAACTGTGCTCTCGCGGAATTACCCGCCGGAAAGCGGAGACGCCACTCGTACATCCGTTGACCGGCCGAGGGCCGCCCACGTCGCGCGGGCCACGGCGATCGGCTCGCCGGCCGCGGTCAGCAGCGCGCTGGCCGCGAGACGGCGCCGGCCCTCGACGCCGAGCGCCCAGCTGACCACCACGTGCGGCGCGCCCGGTTCGGGCGCGCGGTGCACGTGCGCGGTCAGCGCGGCGAGCACGTGCGGCGGCGAGCCGTACGGGACCGCCGCGCACGCCGACGGGCAGTCGAGCGCCGCGAAGGCGAGCGCCGGGTCGCGGGCGTCCGGGAGCCACGGCGTCGCCCAGAGCCCGTCGCGCCCGTCGACCGGGCCGGCCTGGCAGCGCAGGCCGTCGGGGCGCTCGGTGCCGCAGGCGAAGCAGCCCGGGAAGGGGGAGTCCTCGCGCCAGGGGAAGCGCTCGCGGGCCCGCTCGGCGTCGGCGACCCCGACCGCCGAGGGCGGCTGAAGCTCCAGCGGCGCCACGAGGCTCGCGCGCGCGACGACCGTCTCGCCGTCGCGGAGCTCGTCCCCGTCGAGGACGAGCGGCCGGCCGACCGGGGCGGGCGCGCGCAGGCGCACCTCGACCGGCCCGAGCGGCGCGCCGAGCGCATCGGCCAGGCGCCCGGCGAGGTAGCCGCCGTTGGCGACGCCGGGCGGGCCGCAGTAGCGCGGATGGACGACGATCTCAGGCGACGGTCACGAGCTCCTTGGTAAAGCTGCTGAGCACCTCGTGACCGTCCTCGGTGACCGCGACGAGGTCCTCGATGCGAACGCCGACGGCCTGCGGCACGTACACGCCGGGCTCGACGGTGACGACGTGGCCGGGCTGCAGCTTCGTCGTCGAGGTGGTCGCCAGCCGAGGACCCTCGTGGACGTCGAGGCCGACCCCGTGGCCGAGGCCGTGGCCGAAGTGCTCGGCGTGCCCCGCCCGGGAGATGATCTCGCGCGCCACCGCGTCGACGTCCCGGCCCGTCGGGCCCGGGCGCACCGCGGCCAGCGCCTCCTCCTGCGCGTGGGCGACCAGCTCGTAGACCTTGCGGTCGCGCGGGTCGAGCGCGCCGGTGGCGAACGTGCGCGTGCAGTCCGAGCAGTAGCCGTCGAGCCGGCAGCCCCAGTCGACCACGACCAGCGTTCCCGCCGGGATCTCGCGGTCGCGCGGCTGGGCGTGCGGCAGCGCGCCGTGCTCGGCGGCGGCGACGATCGGCGGGAAGCTCACGGCCTCGGCGCCGAGGCGCCGCTGGGTGAACTCGAGGTCGAGCGCGACGTCGCGCTCGGTGCGCCCGGCCAGGCCGCGCTCGAGCACGTCGCGCAGCGCCGCGTCGGCCAGCTGCGCGGCGGCGCGGATGTGCTCGATCTCCTCGGCGTCCTTGATCGCGCGCAGCTCCTCGACCAGGCCGCTCGCCGCGACCAGCTCGACCTCGCCGCGGACCATCTCGCGCAGGTGCTCGTGCGACTTGACCGGCAGCTGGGCGTCGTCGAAGCCGACGCGCAGCGCGCCCTCGCCGGGAAGCGCGCGGGCCACGCCGGCCAGCAGGTCGTTCGAGGCGATCTCCCGCTCCCAGTCGGGCACCTCCTCGGCCGACTGGCTGAGGTAGCGGAAGTCGGTCAGGAACGTGCGCCGGCCGTCGCCGACCAGCGCGGCGGCGTTCGTGCCGGTGAAGCCGGTCAGGTATCGGACGTTGACGAGGTCGGTGACCAGCAGCAGGTCGAGCTCGCGCTCGCGCAGCTGCTCGACCACGCGCTCGACGCGATCGCTCATCGCCCGAGCTCCGGGCCCAGCCGCTCGAGCGCCGTGCGGTAGCCCTCGACCCCCTCGCCGCTCACGGTGGCCAGGCACAGCTCGCTGATGACCGACACGCGCCGCCACGGCTCGCGGCGGGCCACGTCGGAGAGGTGCACCTCGACCGCGGGCAGGGAGGCGATCTCCAGCGCGTCGCGGATCGCGTAGGAGTAGTGCGTCCACGCGCCGGGGTTCAGGACGATCCCGTCGGCGAGGCCCTCGAGACGGTGCAGGTGCCCGACGAACTCGTCCTCCGCGTTGGTCTGGAAGAAGCGGGCGTTGAGACCGAGCTCGTGCGCGTAGCGGTCGATGCGCTGCTCGAGCTCGGTGAGCGTGAGCGATCCGTAGTGCTCGGACGGCCGGCGGCCGAGCTGGTCGAGGTTGACGCCGTGCATGACCTCGACGCGGTTGTGCGACCCGGCGCTCATGCGCGCGCCAACTCTGCCACGGCCGCGCGCAGGTCGTCGGGCGCGACCGGCTCGCCGTGGCGCACGTCGCCCGGCTCGCTGACCAGGACGAAGGGCACGGGCTCGCCCGCGCGGCGCTTCTTGTCGCGCTCGGTCGCCGCGAGGACGGCCTCGACGTCGACGCGGTCGAGCGCCGTGGGCAGCCCCGCGCGCCCGAGCAGGTCGCGCACCTCCTCGCGCAGCTCGGCCCGGCCCGAGAGGCGCAGCGCCGCGAGCAGCCCGAGGCCGACGGCCTCGCCGTGGCGCAGGCGCGCGTAGCCGGTCGCGGTCTCCAGCGCGTGGCCGACGGTGTGCCCGAGGTTGAGCAGCTGGCGGGCCCCGGCGTCGCGCTCGTCGGCGGCCACCACCGAGATCTTCGCCCGCGCGCACTCGAGCACGATGTCCTCGTCCTCGAAGCGCCCGCCGCGCACCGCCTCCCAGAGCGGCCCGCCGGCGATGAGCGCGGTCTTGATCACCTCGGCGCGCCCGGCCGCCAGCTCCTCTCGCGGCAGCGTCCG
This sequence comes from Solirubrobacteraceae bacterium, assembly GCA_036506755.1. Classification (GTDB taxonomy): domain Bacteria; phylum Actinomycetota; class Thermoleophilia; order Solirubrobacterales; family Solirubrobacteraceae; genus DASXRF01. The sequence goes on from DASXRF010000245.1 coordinate 3,641, forward strand.
CAGCAGACCGACATCGACGAGCACCCCGGCGGGCTGGTGGAACGCGCCCACGTAGTTCTTGCCCTCGGGCAGGTCGACCCCGGTCTTGCCGCCGTACGCCGAGTCGACCTGCGCGACCAGCGTGGTGGGCACCTGGACGACCGGGATCCCCCGCTGGTAGGTGGCCGCGCAGAAGCCGGCGAGGTCGCCGACCACCCCGCCGCCCAGCGCCACGACGTGGTCGGCGCGCGTCGCGCCGGCGGCGGTCAGGGCGCGCTGCACCCGCTCGACGGTCGCCAGCGTCTTGTGCCGCTCGCCGGGCGGGACGGCGACCGTGGCCTGCGCGCCGGCGACGCGGCCCGCGTACAGCGGGCCGACGGCCTCGTCGGTGACGACGAAGCGCCGGCCCGGAGCCGGCCACGGGTCGGCCTCCAGCGCGCGCTCGCCGAAGAGCACCGCGTACTCCGCCGAGGCGGCATGCGCCCACAGCAGCCGCACGCCCTCGGGCAGGCGGCGCAGGTGCGGCAGCGCGCGCCGCGCGACGCGCCGGTCCGCGGCGGGGAGCACGGCGTCGGCGACCGAGCGGTACAGCGCGTCGCGCTCGGCGTGGCGGCGGGCGAACGCATCGGGGTCGCGGGCCAGCGGGCGGCCCTTGCCGCTCGCGCGCTCCCAGGCGGTCTCGGCGTCGACCTCGAGCAGGACCGCGATGTGGCGCCGCAGCGCCGCGCGCGTGCGCTCGGAGAGCACGGCCCCGCCGCCCAGCGCGATGACGTCGCCGGCGCCGGCCCGCTCGAGAAGCTCGACGCACAGCGCCTCCTCGCGCGCGCGGAACGCCGCCTCGCCGCGGCGGTCGAACTCCTGCTCGATGCTGTGGCCCAGCTCCTCCTCGAGCAGGCGGTCGGTGTCGAGCGCCTGCGTGCCGAGCACGGCCGCGACGTCGCGGGCGGCGGCCGACTTGCCGGCGCCCATGAAGCCGAGGAAGACCAGCGCCCGCCCGCTCAAGGCAGCTGTGGCGAGACCGCCCCCCGCCAGTCGATCCGCTCGGCGTAGGCGGCGACCGTCTCGCGGACGTCGTCGACGTGGTCGCCGCCGAACTTGCGCCGGTAGGCGTCGGCGAGCACGTAGGCGACCATCGCCTCGGCGACCACGCCGCCGGCGGGCACCACGCACGAGTCGGTGCGCTCGCGCAGGGCCTGGGCCGGCTCGTGCGTGGAGATGTCGACCGAGCGCAGCGGCTTGGTCAGCGTGGGGATCGGCTTCAGCGCGCCCTGGACGATGAGCGGCAGGCCGGTGGTCATCCCGCCCTCGAGTCCGCCGGCGTGGTTGGTCTCGCGGTAGAAGCCGCGCTCCTCGGACCAGAAGATCTCGTCGTGCGCGCCCGAGCCCGGCGTGGCGGCGAGGTCGAAGCCCTCGCCCAGCGCGACGCCCTTGACCGCCTGGATCGACGCCACCGCGCCGGCGAGGCGCCCGTCCAGTCGCTCCTCCCAGCTCACGTGCGAGCCCAGCCCCGGCACGAGGCCGAAGGCGCGTACCTCGAAGACGCCGCCGATCGACTCGTTCGCCTTGCGCTGGACGTTGATGTGCTCGACCATCGCGCGGCTGGCCTCGGGGTCCAGGCAACGGACCGGGTCGTCGTCGACCCCCTCGAAGTCGGCGAGCGTCAGGTCGTGCGGCGCCGGCGCCCGCACGGGCCCGATCTGCACGACGTGGCTGCGCACCTCGACGCCGAGCGCGCGCAGGAGGGCCTTGGCCAGCCCGCCGCCGGCCACGCGCGCGGCGGTCTCGCGGGCGCTGGCGCGCTCGAGCACGTCGCGCACGTCGGTCAGCCGGTACTTCTGCGTGCCGACGAGGTCGGCGTGCCCGGGGCGCGGCAGGTGGACCTCGTCGACGTCGGCGTCGACCGGCCACGGGTTCATCCGCTCCTCCCAGTTGGCGTAGTCGCGGTTGGCGACCTGCAGCGCGACCGGCCCGCCGAGCGTGCGCCCGTGCCGCACGCCGGCGGTGACCACGGCGCTGTCGCGCTCGATCTTCATCCGCCCGCCGCGGCCGTGGCCGAGCTGGCGGCGGGCCATGTCGGCGTTGAGGTCGTCCTGCGAGAGCACGAGCCCGGCGGGCAGGCCCTCGACGATGCACGTCAGGCCCGGGCCGTGCGACTCGCCCGCGGTAGTCAGACGAAGTCCCATGGGCTTCAGATCCTAGGCCGCGAGGTCCGGGCCGCCGTCGTCGTCGCCGGGGCCACGGCCCTCGACGCCGCCGCGCGCCTGCGCGTCGTGGCTGGGCGGCAGGCGCCGGCCGCCGCCGCCGCACCACGGGCACGGCACGTCGTGCGGCGTGCCGCCCAGGTTGGAGGTCACGCGGCCGGTGCCGCGGCAGGCCGAGCAGGTCACGGTCGTTGGCGATTCGGGGTCGTCGGGCGGGGCCATCCGGGCGGCGAGCGTATCCGTCCGCGCCGACCACGCGTAGCCTGACGGCGTGAGGCTCGCCGCCGCCGCGCTCGCCCTGGCCGCGCTCCTCGCCGCCGCGGCGGCCTGCGGCGGGCACCCCGTTCGCGGCGCCCCGCGCTGCCCGATCTTCCCGCGCGACAACCCGTGGAACCGCCGGGTGGACCGCCTTCCCGTCGCCGCCAACTCGGCTCGCCTGATCGCCGCGATCGGTGCCGACCGCGGTCTGCACCCCGACTTCGGCTCGGGCCTGTACGCGGGCGGGCCCATCGGGATCCCGTACACGACGGTGCCGCGCGGCCAGCGCCGGGTGCCGGTGTCCTTCCAGTACGCCGACGAGTCCGACCGCGGCCCCTACCCGATCCCGGCCGACGCGCCGATCGAGGGCGGGCGCGGCAGCGACGGCGACCGCCACGTGATCGTCGTCGACCGCGACCGCTGTCGCCTCTACGAGCTCTACGACGCCCACCCGCTCGCCGGCGGCGCGCGCTGGCGCGCCGGCTCGGGGGCGGTCTGGAGCCTGCGCTCCAACCGCCTGCGCCCGCGCGGCTGGACGTCGGCCGACGCAGCGGGCCTGCCCATCCTGCCGGGCCTGGCCCGCTACGAGGAGTTGCGCCGCGGTGCCATCGACCACGCGCTGCGCTTCACCGCATCGCGCACGCGGCGCGCGTTCATCGCGCCGGCGCGCCACTTCGCGTCGGACTCCGAGGATCCGTCGCTGCCGCCGATGGGCCTGCGCGTGCGCCTGAAGCGCTCGTTCTCCCTCGCCGGCTTCGGACCGCAGGCGCGCGCAGTCCTGCTGGCGCTCAAGCGCTACGGGATGCTGCTGGCCGACAACGGCGCGCCCTGGTTCATCTCCGGCGCGCCGTCGCGCGGCTGGGACAACGACGACCTGCACGCGCTCGGGCGCGTCCACGGGAGCGATGTCGAGGTGGTTGACACCAGCGGCTGAGGTATGAGAAGGTTGAGGTTCACAAGCTTTGATGTTGGAAAGGACATTGCCTGTGACCTCCTCCCTCAGAGAGCGCCGGTGGCTTGCGCTCGTGCTGCTCAGCGCCGCGCAGTTCGTCGTCGTCCTGGACGCCTCGATCGTCAACGTCGCGCTGCCCTCGATCCAGCGCGCGCTGCACTTCTCCGCGTCGGACCTGCAGTGGGTCGTCAACGCCTACACGCTGACCTTCGGCGGCTTCCTGCTGCTCGGCGGGCGCGCCGCGGACCTCTTCGGGCGCCGGCGGGTGTTCCTGGGCGGGCTGGTCCTGTTCAGCCTCGCCTCGCTGGCCGGCGGCCTGGCCCAGTCGGAGGGCTGGCTGATCGCCGCCCGCGCGGTCCAGGGCCTCGGCGCGGCGATCATCTCCCCCGCCGCCCTGTCGATCGTGACGACGACGTTCGCCGAGGGCGCCGAGCGCAACCGCGCGCTGGGCGTGTGGGGCGCGGTGGCGGGCGCCGGCGGCGCGGCCGGCGTGCTGCTCGGCGGCGTGCTGACCGACTCGCTCGGCTGGGAGTGGGTGCTGTTCGTCAACGTCCCGATCGGCCTGGTCGCGGCGGCGCTGACGCCCGCCCTGATCGCGGAGAGCCGGGCCGCCGGGCGCCAGGGCTTCGACGTCCTCGGCGCGGTCACGGTCACCGCCGGGCTCGCGCTGCTCATCTACACGGTCGTGGGCACGACCGACCACGGCTGGGGCTCCGGGCGCACGCTCGGCGGCTTCGCCGCGGCGCTCGCGCTGATCGCCGCCTTCCTCGTGCGCGAGCTCACCGCACGCCACCCGCTCGTACGCCTCGGGATCCTGCGCTCGAGGTCGCTCGCCAGCGCGAACCTCGTCGGCCTGTTCACCGGCGGCTCGCTGTTCGCGATGTTCTTCTTCATCTCGCTGTACCTGCAGCGCGTGCTCGGCTACACGCCGCTGGAGGCCGGCTTCGCGTACCTGCCGCTGGCGCTGACGATCTTCGTCTCGGCCGGCGGGGCCGGGGCGCTCGTCGAGCGCGCGGGCGTGCGCCCGACGCTCGTGACCGGGCTCGGGCTGGTCGCCATCGGGCTGGTGCTCTTCGCGCAGGTCGACGCCGGCGGCTCGTTCCTGGGCGACGTGCTCGTGCCATCGCTGATCGTCGCGGTCGGGCTGGGCTTCGCGTTCGTCTCGCAGACGCTGGCCGCGACCGCGGGCGTCCAGGCCGGCGAGGCCGGCCTGGCGAGCGGGCTGATCAACACCGCCCAGCAGGTCGGCGGCGCGCTCGGTCTCGCGGTGCTCTCGACGCTGGCCACGGAGCGCACGCAGGACGCCGCGGCGAGCGGGGCGGCGCCGCCGGCCGCGCTCGTCGAGGGCTTCCACCTCGCCTTCACTGTCGGCGCGGGCATCGCGGCGGCGGGCGCGCTGCTGGCGCTCGCCGGCGTGCGCGTCGTGCGCCCGCCGGCCGCCGAGCCGGTGCCGGTGGCGGCGTAGATTGGCGGGGGTGCCGGGCGCCGACGGACGCTACGCCCCCTCTCCCACCGGCCCGCTCCATCTGGGCAACCTGAGGACCGCGCTGCTGGCCTGGCTGTTCGCCCGCTCGGCCGGCGCGCGGTTCCTCGTGCGCGTCGAGGACCTCGACACCAGCCGCTCGCGACCGCACTTCGAGCGCGCGCAGCTGCAGGACCTCGAGGCGCTCGGCCTCGACTGGGACGGCGAGGTCGTGCGCCAGTCCGACCGGCAGGCGCTCTATGCCGGGGCGATCGCCCGCCTGGACGCGGCGGGCCTGCTGTATCCCTGCTACTGCACGCGGGCGGAGATCCGCGAGGCGGCCAGCGCGCCCCACGGTCCGCTCCCCGAGGGCGCCTACCCGGGCACGTGCCGGCACCTCAGCGCGCTCGAGCGCCGCGAGCGCGAGGCAAACGGCCGGCCGCCCGCGCTGCGGCTCGACGCGCGCGCCGCGCGCGTCCGCTTCACCGACCGGCTGCTGGGGGACTACGAGGGTGTGGTCGACGACCTCGTCGTCCGGCGCAACGACGGCGCCCCCGCCTACAACCTCGCGGTCGTGGTCGACGACGCCGCGCAGGACGTCGGGGAGGTCGTGCGCGGCGCCGACCTGCTCGAGACGACGCCCCGCCAGCTCCTGCTGGCCCGCCTGCTCGGCCTGCCCGAGCCGCGCTACGCCCACGTGCCGCTCGTCCTCGGCCCCGACGGCGCGCGGCTGGCCAAGCGCCACGGCGCCGTCACGCTCGACGACCGCCGCGCGCTGGGCGAGTCGGGCGCCGACGTGCGCGCCGGGCTGCTGCGCTCGGTCGGCCTGCCCGGCGAGCTCGACGAGGCGCTCGCCGCCTTTGATCCCTCCGCCCTGCCCCGCGAGCCGACGGTGCTCGCCCCGGCATGACGCGCTTCGTCCGGATCTGGCTGCCGCTCGGCGTCCTGCTCGCCGCCGTCATCGCCTTCGCCCTGAACCCGACGATGGACGGGCTCGAGGGCGCGGCCCACATCGTCGGCGCCGGGCTGGCGATCTGGCTGCTCAACCTGCTGATCCGCATCGGGATCAGCGGCGAGCGCGACCGCGACGCCGAGGACGCGGCCCGCGCCTACTTCGACGAGCACGGCTACTGGCCCGACGAGGCGCCGGCCGAGCCGCCCGAGCCCGCCGCCCGCGCCGCACCAACTCCGCCGCCGCCCCACCGCGCGCCCCCGCCGCACGCGCGCCGCGCCCGCCCGGCGCCGCGCCATCGCGGGCGCGACTACTGAGGCGACGGCCGGAGGTAGGGTCTGCGTTCATCGCCACCACCGTCTCTGCCGCCGTCGTCTCCGAGATCGCCGAGCTGGCCCGCCAGGGTGCGCGGCTGGGCATCGACACGGAGTTCATGGGCGAGGGGCGCTACCGCTCGCTTCTGTGCCTGGTCCAGGTGGCGGTGCCCGATCCCGAGCGCCCGGGCGAGGTGCGCGTCGAGGTCCTCGACCCGCTCGACGACCGCCTCGAGCCCTCGCCGCTCGCCGCCGTGCTCGCCGATCCCGACGTCGAGGTCGTCATGCACGCCGGGCGCCAGGACGTCGCGCTGCTGCGGCGCGTGTGGGGCACGGACGTCTATGGGCTCTTCGACACGCAGGTCGCCGCCGGCTTCGCCGGCCTGCCCGCGCAGGCCGGCTACGAGACGCTGCTGCGCGAGTTGCTGCGTGTGCGCCTCCGCAAGACCGCGAGCTACACGCGCTGGGACGCCCGCCCGCTGTCCGAGGAGCAGGTCGCCTACGCGCGCGAGGACGTGCTGCATCTGCTGCAGCTCGCCGACGCGCTGGAGGAGCGCCTGAGCGCGCTGGGCCGGCTGGAGTGGGCGCGCGAGGAGTGCCGGCCGCTGGAGGAGTCCTCGGACGAGCGCTCGGTCGAGATGGCCTTCGAGCGCCTGCCGCGGATCAACGGGCTGGACCCGGCGGCGCGTGCCGTGGCCTGGGAGCTGGCCGGCTGGCGCGAGGGCGTGGCGGCGCGGCAGGACCGCCCGGTCCAGAGCGTGCTGCCGGACGCCGCACTGGTCGAGGTGGCCAAGCGCAAGCCCAGCGCGCCGCGCCAGCTCGAGCAGATCCGCGGCCTGAACCCCGGCCACCTGCGCCGCCGCGGGCAGGACATCCTCGACGCGGTCGCCCGCGGGCGCGAGCGCCCGCCGCTGCCCTACGAGGGCGAGCGCCATCCGCCGCCGGCGCCGAGCGACGCTCCGCTCATCGCGCTCGCCGAGTCGCTCGTGCGCGCTCGCGCGATGGAGGCGGGGCTCGCCTACGAGCTCGTGGCCGCGCGCGCCGACCTGCAGGCGATCATGACCTCGGCGCGCGAGGGCCGGCCCGAGCCGCCGGTGCGCACGCTGGCGGGCTGGCGGCGCGAGCTCGTCGGCAGCGAACTGCTCGAGCTGCTCGCCGGCCGGCGCAGCCTCGCCGTCGGCCCCGATCGGCGGGTCATCGTCCGCTCATAGCGGGGCTTTTTCGCTCAGGGCGGCCAAGCGGCCTGCCGATCATTGCTCTCATGACGGGTGGGGCACAGGCCTCGTGGCTGGATCGGCTCGGAGGCCTTGCGATCTCCGAGGAACGCCGCCTGGCCGGAAGGATCGCCGGCGCCCTGTACCTGATCGGCGCGGGGACCGCGCTGACGATGCTGGTCCTCCCCCACGTCGAGCGCTCCCACTGGCCGGTCGTCGTCGCGCTGGCGCTGGCCGGCGCGCTCTGGGGCGTGGCCTGCCTGACCGTCGTGCCGTGGGAGCGCGCGCCGTCGGCCGTCTCGCACCTGTCGACGTTCGCCGGCTTCCCGATCGCGATCACCGTGGTGGCGGCCACCGGCGGTGCGTCGTCGCCGGCGCGTTTCTACGGGCTGTTCATCGTCATCTACGCCGCCTACTTCTACGGGCCGCGCGAGGCGATGCCCTACGTCGCCGGCGTGATGGCCATGCAGATGCTGCCGCTGGCCTACGACGGCAGCGCGACGGCGGGCGCGTACCTCGCCGAGACCGTCGTACTCGCCCCCACCTACGCCGTGCTCGGCGCCCTGCTGATCGCCGGCAAGTCGGTGCTCGTGCGGCTGCGCGACGACGCGACCGCGCTCGCCCACCGCGACCCGCTGACCGGGCTCGCCAACCGCCGCGCGCTCATGGAGACGCTCGAGCGCCACGTCGGCGGGCGGCGCTCGCGCGAGCACCTCGGGCTCGTCCTGCTCGATCTCGACAACTTCAAGGACGTCAACACGACCTTCGGCCATCAGGGCGGCGATCGCGCGCTCGCGGCCGCCGGTCACGGGCTCCTCGGCGCAGCGCGCGAGAGCGACGTCGTCGCCCGCCTGGGCGGCGACGAGTTCGCCGTCGTCGCGCTCGACCTCGACGAGCCGGCGCTGCGCGAGCTCGCCGAGCGGCTGGTTGCCGCGGTGCGCTCGGCCTTCGACGACCTCGCGCTGCCCGGCGTCCGCGTGACGGCGAGCGCCGGGTACGCCGGCACGCCCGCCGACGCGACGACCGTCGAGGGCCTGATCGGCGTCGCCGACGCGGCGATGCGCACCGCCAAGCTCGTCGGCAAGGACTGCGCGGCCCCTCCGCTGCGCCTGGCGGCCGCGAGCTAAGCGTCGTCCTCGTCGCGTGCCGCCGCGGCGCGCATGACGTCGACCGGCGGCTCGACGCCGGTCCAGATCGCGAACGAGCGCGCTCCCTGCTGGACGAGGACCTCCAGGCCGTCGGCGCACGGCAGGGCGCGCTCGCGCGCGGCGCGGATCAGCGCGGTGCCGCCCGGGCGATAGACGAGGTCGACGACTGCACCGACGCGGTCGAGGTCGGCGAGGTCGACCGGCAGGGCGGCGGCGTCCGTCAGGCCGACCGACGTGCAGTTGACGAGCAGGTCGGCGGGCTCGGGCGCCGCGGCGACGCGGGCGCCGAGCGCGGCGGCGAGCGCCTCGGCGCGCTCGCGCGTGCGGTTGAAGACGGCGACCTCGCGCGCGCCAGCCTCGCCGAGCGCGTGCACGGCGGCGCGCGCGCTGCCTCCGGCGCCGAGCACGAGCGCGGTGCCGCCGGCGATCGCGACGGGCAGCGCGGCCAGCAGGCCGGGGGCGTCGGTGTTGTCGGCGGCGATCGGGCCGCCGGGCGCGAAGGTGAGCGTGTTCGCGGCGCCGATCGCGCGAGCGGTGGGCGTCGCCTCGTCGGCCAGCGCCAGCGCGGCCTCCTTGTGGGGCACCGTCACGTTGGCGCCCGCGAACCCGGCGCCGGGCAGGGCGCGCACGGTCTCGGCGAACAGCTCGGGCGGCACCGGCAGGCGCTGGTAGCGCCACCCATCCAGGCCGAGCGCGGCGAACGCCGCGGCGTGCATCTGCGGCGAGCGGCTGTGGGCCACCGGCCAGCCGAGGACGCCGAGGCGCTTGGGGCGGCTCAACAGTCGACGGGCGAGCGGCCGCCGAGCCTCGCGCGCATCGCGTTGTAGGCGCGCACGTCGCGCTGGAACTGCGCGTCGGTGGCCGAGAAGGCGTGCGCCCCGTGCGCGCACGGCTTGAGCACGTAGTACAGGTAGGGCACGTGCGCGGGGTTCGCGGCGGCCTGGATCGAGGCGAGCCCCGGGTTGCCGATCGGCGTCGGCGGCAGCCCGGTGTGCTTGCGCAGGTTGTACGGGCTGTCGCGGTCGAGCTCGGACTGGCGCAGCGGGTTGGTCCAGTTGCCGGTCGCGTAGCGGATCGTGGCGTCGATGCTCAGCGGGATGCCGTCCTTGAGGCGGTTGTAGATGACCGCGGCGATCAGCCGGCGGTCGCGCGGCACCTGCGCCTCGCGCTCGACCATCGAGGCGATCGTCAGCACGTCGTAGCGGGTGAGGTTGCCTCGCCGCGCGCGGCGCAGGTCGGCCTTGGCGAAGTTCGCGCGGAACGCCTTGAGCTGCTCGTCGACGAGCTCCTGCGCCGTGGCCTTGCGCTTGGGCAGCTCGTAGGTGGCCGGGAACAGGAAGCCCTCGAGGCTCGTCGCCGCGCGCGGGGCGCCGAGCGCGGCGGGCGGGCGGCGGGAGGTCGCGGCGAGGTAGTCGCCGCGGATGCCGGCCTGGCGCAGGAGCGGCGCGGTCTCGCGCCGCGAGCGGCCCTCGGGGATCGTGACGCTGACCGTCGGCGCGGCGCCGGGGTTCGTCGTCAGGACGGCGATCGCGTCGGCGTAGCTCATGTCGCGCTTGAGCGCGAAGGCGCCGGACTTGAAGTCGCCGCGCTTCCCGGCGAGGGCGGCGCGCACGGCGAACAGGCGCCCGTCGGCGACGACGCCCCGCGCCTCCAGAAGGCTGCCGATCTGGCGGGCCGTCGAGCCGCTGGGGATCGTGAGGCGGACCTCGCCGTGGCCGGGCCCCTTGAACGGCTGGAAGAGCATGACGAGGAACGCGATCACGACGGCGGCCGCGCCCAGCGCGACCAGGGCGAAGAAGCGCAGGATCCAGCGCGGCCGGTGCCGCGGCTCGGGCCCGCGGGCGGGCGGCGCGGTCGGCCCGCTGCGCGGGCGTCGCGGCGGGGCCGGCGGCTGGCGGGCCGCGGTGCGCGGCGGCAGCGGAGGCAGGTCCCGGCCGAGCGCGCGCGCGGAAGGCTCCTCGCCGCGACGCGCGCGCAGCCCGAGGCGCGGGCGCTCGGCGGACGCGGTGTGCCCGTTGGCCGTGGCCGTGCGGGCGGCCACGGTCCACGCCCTCGTCGCGGCCGGGCGCTCGTCGTCGTCGTCGTCGGGGACGAGCGGGTCGCCGTGCGGCGGGGGCGCCTCGGCCGGCTCGGGATCCTCGTGCGGCACGCGGTCGGGCGGCGCGTCGGGGGCGAGCGGGTCGCCGTGCGGCGGCGCGGGATCACCCGCGGCCCACTCGTCCGTGACCTCCCACGCCGCGCGCCGCGCACGGGCGCGCACGGCAGCCTGCCCTTCCCCGTGCGGGACGCGGGCGACGACCGGCTCCATGTCGTGCTCCGGCGGCGCGATCGGGTCCGCTGGCGCGGGGTGGGGACGAGCCGGGTAGTCGCCCGGCGCGGTCGGCTCGGGAGGCGCAGGGTCGTGACGGGCGGCAAGCTCGTGCGGCGCGGCCGGCTCGGGCGGCGCCGGCTCGTCATGCGCGGCGAACCCGGCCGGCTCCGCCCGGTCGGTCGCCGCCCGGTCGCCCGGCGCGGCAAACTCGGGCGGCGCGATCGGCTCGGACGGCATCGACTCGCCCGCAGCATCCGACTCGCCCGACGCGGCGAGTCCGGTCGACTCGGCCGCATGTGTCGCCGCCTCGCCCGACGCGGCGAACTCCGCCGGCTCGGCCGGCTCGCCCCACGCCGCGTCGCGCGCGGCGAACTCGGCCGACTCGTCCCACTCCGCCGCGCCCGCGGCAGCCTCAGGCCGCGGGG
>DASXRF010000246.1:0-8139 GCA_036506755.1 Solirubrobacteraceae bacterium
CCGAGCAGGATCGAGATCGTGCCCGAGATCCCGTTGCCGACCGCGAGGTCGGGGTTGCGGTCGGCGTTGAAGTCGCCGGCGGCCACGAACTCCGGCCCGCTGCCGGTGGGGATCGAGAGCGGCGCGCCGAAATGCCCGGTGCCGTCTCCGAGGAGGATCGAGACCGTGCCGTCTGCGAAGTGGGCGGTCGCGACGTCGAGGTGCCCGTCGCGGTTGAAGTCCGCCGCCGCGCCATCGTTGGCCCCGGCGCCCGCCGCGACCCCGGAGGAGGTCGTCAGCGCGTGCGCGCTCGGCGCGAGGGCGAGCGCGGCGAGCAGCGCGAGGAGGAGTGGGCGGGCGGCAAAGCGCACGTCCGATCGAACGGACGGCGCACCGTGTTCTTGAGCGACGTCGGGCGCGTTGGACTGATGTCCGACGCGCGCTCAGGCGGCCGCGACGGCGGGCTCGCGCGCGCCGCGCATCTCCGCCAGGCCCTCCTCGCGCGTCTTGACCGGCCGGTAGCCGAGCTGCTCGCGCGCCTTGGTGTCGTCGAGGATGCAGTCCTGCGAGGAGACCCAGAACGTGAACCGCGGCAGGGGCGGCTCGCCCGGCAGCGGCAGGCGCTCGCCCGCCTCCATGATCAGGCGCGCCACGGCGGTGGGCACGCTCTTGGCCGGCGGCTCGACGCCCTGCGTGCGCAGCAGCTCGGAGAGGAACTCGCGCCAGACCACCGGCCCGCCGTCGTCGAGCACGAAGTAGGCGTTGCCGGGGCGGCCGCGCCGCGCGCCGGCGAGCAGGCCCTCGATCACGTTGTCGACGTGCGACGTCGACGTGCGGTGGCGCCCCCCGCCGATCCAGGCGAATTTCCCGGCGCGCACGAGATCGACGATCACCGGCAGCAGCGACGTGTCCCCCGCGCCCCAGACGAAGCGCGGCCGGACCGCGACCGTCTCGAAGACGCCCTCCTCGCTAGCGGCCAGGACGGCCATCTCCGCGCGCGCCTTGGTCGCCGAGTAGGGCGACTTGGAGTCCGGCTGCAGCGGGGCGCGCTCGTCGATCTCGACGAGCGGCCGGCCCGCCATCAGCGCCGCCTCGGTGCCGACGTGGACGAAGCGGCGCACGCCCGCGTCGCGGCAGGCGGCCAGCACGTTGCGCGTGCCGCCGACGTTGACGTGCTCGAACGCCTTGCGGTCCCCCGACGCGCCGAGGTGCGCTGCGGCGTGGAAGGCGTAGGCGCAGCCGTGCGCGCCGGCGCGCAGCGCGGACCCGCTGTCGAGGTCGCCGTGCACCGGCTCGGCGCCGAGCGCCTCGATGCGCGCCGCGGCCTGGTCGGAGCGCGCGAGCGCGCGCACGGACCATCCCTCGGCCACGAGGCGCTGGATGAGCCGGCCGCCGATGAAGCCGGACCCGCCGGTGACGAACGCAGACTGCTCGAGCTCGGTCATGGCGCGAGCCTACGCCTCACCTCGTCCGCCGTCACGGCGCCCTCGCGGACGATCGACCACGTCCCGTCGCGCTCGTACGCGCGCAGGTCGACGACGGTCGACGGCGTGCCGGGCAGCTCGCCGGCGTCGAGGACGAGGTCGGCCGAGTCGCGGATGAGCTCGGGGATCTCGTCGAGGCGGCGCGGGTCGGGGCCCCCCGCGCGGTTGGCGCTCGACTGCAGGACCGGCCAGCGCACGCCGGCCAGCGCGGCGAGCGGGCCGTCGAGCGCCGGCACCCGCAGGCCGAGCGTGTCGCCGCCGCCGGCGAGGGGGAAGCGCCCGGCGGGGTTGGGCAGCAGGAGCGTCACGCCGCCCGGGAGCAGGGAGCCGAGGGCGGCGCGCGTCCGGGCGCCCAGCTCGGGGAGCGCGTGGAGCGCCAGCTCGCGGTCGAAGAACATCACCGCCGCCGGCTTGTCCGGACGCCGGCGCTTGAGCGTGTAGAGGCGGTCGACGGCCTCGCGCGAGTCGGGCTCGCAGGCCAGCCCGTAGACGGTGTCGGCCGGGAAGACCGCCACGCCGCCGACGGACATGCAGCGCTCGAACGTGCGCGCGTCAGCCTCGGTCAGCACCGGTGGTCACGCGGTCGAATCCGGCCAGGTCGCGGTGCGTCTGCACGGCGGCGTAGCCCGCGTCGGACAGCAGGCGGCGCACCGCCTCGCCCTGCGTCGCGCCGTGCTCGAGGGCAACCCACGGCGCGCGGAGCTGCGGCACCAGCGCGCGCAGCGCGGACAGCCCGTCGCCGCCGGCGAACAGCGCCTCGCGCGGCTCGTGACGGGCGATCTCGGGCGCCAGCGGCTCGCCGTCGGCCACGTAGGGCAGGTTGGCGACGACGCCGTCCCAGTCGCCGTCGGGCAGGCCGTCGGCCTGCCGCCACGCGACGGACAGCCCGAGCCGCGCCGCGTTGGCGCCCGCGACGGCGAGCGCGCCGGCGCTGACGTCCGAGCCGGTCACGCGCAGGTCGGGCCGCTCGTCGGCCAGCGCGAGGGCGACGGCCCCGCTGCCCGTGCCGACGTCGAGGACGCTCGCCCCGTGCGGCAGCGCCGCGACGGCGAGCTCGACGAGCAGCTCGGTCTCGGGCCGCGGCACGAGCACGCGCGGGTCGACGGCGAGCTCGAGGCGCCGGAAGGCCCGCCGACCGGTGATGTAGGCGACCGGCTCGCGCGCGACGGCGCGCCGGCGCACGGCATCCTGGAAGCGCCGGACGGCGTCGCCCTCGACGACGAGGTCGCGGACGACCAGGTCCTCGCGCGAGACGCCCAGGACGTCGGCGAGCAGCACCTCGGCGTCCAGGCGCGGCGTGTCCACGCGCGCGGCGCGCAGCGCGACGAGCGCCGAGTCCAGCGCGTCGCGGACCGGGACGCCGGTCACACGGCCTGCGCGGCCAGCGCCTGGCGCTTCTCGTCGGCCTGGAGGGCGGCGGTGAACTCGTCGAGGTCGCCGGCCAGCACGCCCTCGATCCCGTGCGTCGTGACCTTGACGCGGTGGTCGGTGATCCGGTCCTGCGGGAAGTTGTACGTGCGGATCTTCTCCGCGCGCTCGCCGGTGCCGACCTGCGCGCGGCGGTCGGCGGCCTGCTCGGCCTGCCGGCGGTCGAGCTCCTGCTCGTACAGGCGCGCGCGCAGCACGCGCAGCGCCTTCTCGCGGTTCTGCAGCTGCGACTTCTCGTCCTGCATCGCCACGACGATGCCGGTCGGACGGTGGGTGATCCGCACGGCGGAGTCGGTCGTGTTGACCGACTGCCCGCCGGGCCCGGAGGATCGGTAGACGTCGATCTGCAGGTCGTTGGGGTCGACGTGCACGTCGACCTCCTCGGCCTCGGGCAGCACGGCGACCGTCGCGGTCGAGGTGTGGATCCTCCCCTGCGACTCGGTCGCGGGCACGCGCTGGACGCGGTGCGTGCCGCCCTCGAACTTGAAGACGGAGTACGCGCGATCGCCCTTGATGGCGAACGTGTAGTGGCCGCCGTCCTCGTCGGCCTCGAGCACCTCGGTCGAGAAGCCGCGCCGCTCGGCGTAGCGCGTGAGCATCCGGAACAGGTCGCCGGCGAACAGGCCCGCCTCGTCGCCGCCGGTGCCGGGCCGCACCTCGACGATCACGTTCTTGTCGTCGTTGGGGTCGCGCTCGACCATCGCGAGGCGGATCTCCTCGTCGAGCTCGGAGATCCGCTGCTCGGCCCACGCGAGCATCTCGCGCAGCTCGGGGTCGTCGCCGTCCTCGGCGATCAGCTCGCGCGCGCCCGCCACGTCGTCGGCCGCCCGGCGCCACTGCTCGGCCAGCCGGGCCGCCGGCTCGAGCTGGCGGTAGGCGCGGCCGACCTCCGCGTAGCGGCGGCGGTCCGCGATGACCTCCGGGTCCACGATCTCCCTGGACAGCTCGGAGAAACGGTGCTCGATCTGGTTGACGAGATCCTCGATCACGACGTGCTCAGGCTACCCAGCATGCATGCGATCGGCCCCATCCGGGCACGATGTCGCGACCATGGAAGCCACCCAAGGCCATCTTCGCGTGCACGGACGCCTCGACGGCGACCACGCCGCGTTCACGCTCGAGGGCTCCGTCGACCTCTCGTCCGGCCAGGCGGTGCGCGAGGCGGTCTGCGAGGCGCTCGACGCGGGCGCGCGCGAGGTCGTGCTCGACCTCGCCCCCGTCTCGTTCCTGGACTCGAGCGGCCTCAACGCGCTGCTCAACACCGCGCGCGACGTGGACCGCCGCGGCGCGCACCTGCGCTGCGACGCGCCGCACGGCGGCGAGCCCCGCGTGGTCATCGACCTGGCGGGCGTCGCCAGGCTGCTGCACGTCGACGACTAATCGCCGTCGGGCGCGGCCGGCAGCCGCACGCGGTAGCGCGCGCCGTTCAGCGTCCCGCTCGCACGCGAGCCGCGGATGCGCAGCGTCCCGCGCACGGCGCCCGACACGCGCAGGACGCCGTCGGGGAAGCGCCGCAGGAACGGATCGGCCGTGAACGCGCCGGAGACGGCGACGTCCTCGACGAAGCGGAAGGCGTGCACCTCGAAGCGGTCGCGCCGGCCGGCGGGCGCCAGCCGGTGACGGACGTAGCCGCCGCGCAGGCCGGCGAACTCGACGCGGTCGTGCCCGGCGATCGGGCCCGACTGGTCGCGCTCGAGCAGGCTGGCGAAGGTCAGGCGGATCGCGGCGCCGACGGGGTCGCTCCCGCCGACGTCGGCGAGCGTGCGCGGCAGCGCCGGCGCGATGCGCCCGACGAGCCCGGGCGCCGACGGGCACGCGGGCAGCGGGGCGTCGCGCCAGAAGCGCTCGACCGCCCGCAGCGTGCACGCGCTCGGCTGGCCGAGCACGTCGTGGCCCGCGCGTCCGTCGACGAGCAGGCTCAGCCCCGGCGCGGCCACGACGAGGTCGCTCGCCGTCTCCTCGCTGGTGCGCACGTCGTAGCGGCCGGCGAGGACGAGCCCGCGCAGCGGCGGCAGCGGCCCCGGCTCGGGGCGCGGGCCGGCCTCCGGCCAGCCGAGGCACCACCCCGCGCCGCGGCGCCGCGCCGCCGACGGACCGAACGGGCCGGCGCCGGTGAGCCGGTCGCCGAGGTAGGCGACCAGCGCGTCGGCGCGGACGGGCGCCGCGGCCGCCTCCGGCCACGGGAACGAGGCGTCCTGGCAGGTCACGGCGACGAACGTGGCCAGGTTCTCGTCCGCCCCGGTGGCCGCATCGAAGCGCCCGAACGCCGCGTAGCGCGCCAGCGGCAGGTAGTCGCCGCCCGCCGCGGCATGCAGGAGCGCGGGCAGGCGCGCGCGCAGGTGCTCGTCCTCGGAGGAGAGGTACACGAGGACCAGCAGGTCGCCGGCGTCGACCTCGATCTCGCGCCGGCCCCGGCCGGTGGCGACGACCAGCGATCGCGGGCCGGCCTCGAGCTGCGCGGCGACCGCCGAGAGGTCGGCCGCCGCATCGGGCGTGACGTCCGCGCAGGCGTCACGGGCGCAGATGTCGGCGAGCACGCGCGGCGCCGCGCGCATGATGTCGCGGTAGAAGGGGTCGAAGGCGCGGGGCCCGAACGTCGAGTCGAGCAGGACGCGCTCGACGCCGTCGGGATGCGCGCGCGCGTACTGCAGCGCGACGTAGGTCCCGTACGAGACGCCGGCGAGGAGCAGCGGCCGGCCGCCGAGCGCCTGACGCACCGCCTCGACGTCCTCGACCGTCTGGTCGGTCGAGAAGAAGCGCCGGCGCGGTCCCAGCGTCGTCGCGCAGGCCTGCACCTCCGGCACGGTCAGGCGGCGGATGGGGCACGAGAGCGGCGCGCTGCGCCCCGTCCCGCGCTGGTCGAAGACGACGAGGTCGTACAGGCCGCGCGCGGCGCGCGTGCGCCGCGCCCAGTCGCGCGAGCCGGCCGTCGCGCTCTCCCCCGGCCCGCCCGACAGCGCGAGGATCGCCGGCCGCGGCGGCCCGGGGGCGTGCAGGCGCATGAGCGCGAGGTCGACGGTCCCCGGCGCCGTGCCCCGGTGGTCGAGCGGCACGGCCAGCCGCGCGCACTCCCACGCGCCTGCGGCGGGGTCGTCGCAGCGACCCCAGGTCAGCGCATGCGCCGGCGCCGGCGCCAGAAGCGCCGCTGCGATGAACCCGGCAACGAGCGCTCTGCGTCTGATGCGCGGAGTGTCGCCGGCGGGTGTGAGTCACCGGTTAGGCGACCGCCGGCGGACCTGATTCCGGGCCGTCGGACCCCCGGTGGACGCAACGCCGAGAAGCCGGACGGCCGTACGACCCGCCCGCCGGACGGTCGTACGAAACCGCCCCGCCGACCCTTCACAAGCGGCGTCGCGCTGCCGCTCGCAGGGCTACCGCGCCCGGCCCGTCACGTGGGCCGGGACCACAACGGAAGGAGCCATGTGAAGAGGTTGCTCATTCGCCTCGTCCCGCTGACGCTCGCCATCGCCAGCGTCGGCGGCGGGGCGTGGGCCGCCACCGGGGGCCCGGGTCCCGGCAACTCGGACTCGGTGTACCGCCCCGGCAAGGGCTGCGGCGACAGGAACCACATCCACTACCGGAAGGACGAGTGCAAGCAGCCGCACTAGGCCGCGCCGGGCGAGGGCCGACGACGTCGGTCCTCGCCCGCCCCGCCCCTACCCGACGGATCGCAAGGAGAGCGATGACCACCCCCCGGACCAGCTGGCTGGTCCTTCCCACCTACAACGAGGTCGAGAACCTGGAAGCCCTCGTCCGCTCGGCGCTGCCGGTCCTGCGCGCGAGCGCCCCGGGCGAGGCGCACGTCCTCATCGTCGACGACTGCTCGCCGGACGGAACCGGCCTCGTCGCCGACCGGCTAGCCGCCGAGTTCGAGGAGGTGCACGTCCTGCACCGCGGCGAGAAGGGCGGGCTGGGACAGGCCTACCTGGCGGGCTTCGAGGCCGCGCTGGAGTTCGGCGCCGGCTACGTGCTCGAGATGGACTGCGACTTCTCCCACGACCCCGCCGAGCTCGCCCGCCTGCTCGCGGCCGCCGAGGGCGGCGCGGACGTCGTGCTCGGCTCGCGCTACGTCCAGGGCGGCGGGACCGTGCTGTGGAGCGCGGGGCGGCGCGCGCTGTCGCGCGCCGGCTGCTGGTACGCCCGGCGGCTGCTCGGCCTGCGGCTGTGGGACCTGACCGGGGGCTTCAAGTGCTTCCGGCGGGAGGTGCTCGAGGCGATCGACCTGCCGAGCGTGCGCTCCAAGGGCTACGCGTTCCAGGTCGAGCTGACCTACCGCGCGGCGCGGCGGGGCTTCGTCATCCAGGAGGTCCCGATCCTGTTCCGCGACCGCCAGGAGGGCGCGAGCAAGATGTCGACCCGGATCGTCGCCGAGGCGATGCTGCGCGTGCCCGCGCTGCGCTTCGCCGAGCGCCAGGGGGCGCCGGGCGTTGACGTTCGGCTGGGCCACGCCGCCGGCTCGCCCCGCCCGGTGTGATGGCGGCCCTGCGCATCCTCATGGTCACCCGCGGCGTCGAGCCGCTGCGGCCGGGCTGCGGCGGCGCGGAGCTCGCCGCCGAGCAGCTGGCCCGCACGCTCGCGCGCCGCGGCCACCACGTCACGCTGGTGTCCGACCGCGATCCGGCCGCCTGCCCGGACGCGGCGGGCCTGGTCTTCGCGCCGATCGAGAGCGCCGT
Source organism: Solirubrobacteraceae bacterium (assembly GCA_036506755.1). Lineage (GTDB taxonomy): Bacteria > Actinomycetota > Thermoleophilia > Solirubrobacterales > Solirubrobacteraceae > DASXRF01. Next base: position 7,565 of record DASXRF010000246.1, read on the forward strand.
CCAGCGCGCGATCGCGCGGGCGCCGCGGGGCTTCGCCCGCTGGCTGGCCCAGCACCTCGCCGGGAACGTCTCGGCCGCGCTGGCCGCGCGCCGACTGCTGCGCGCCCAGCCGTTCGACGTCGTCCACGCGCACGGCGGGCTGAGCGCCGTGCTGCTCGCGCGCCTGGCGCGGGTCCCGGTCGTCTACACCGAGCACGACGCGCCGCCGTGGCAGTGCCGCCACCGGCGCTGGTGGGAGCGGCTGCTGCGCACCCGGCTGTACCGCGCGCTCAACGTCCGCGCCTTCCGGGGCGTCAGCGCGGTCGCGGCGACGTTCGACGCGCTCGCCGCCGAGCTCTCGGACCGCTGGGGCGTGCCGGCGGCGCGCGTCGCGAGCATCCCGAACGGCGCCGACCTCGATCGCTTCGCGATCGCGCTGCCCGGGGCCGCGCCGTACGAGCGCTACTGCCTGTTCGTCGGGCGCCTGGAGCCGCGCAAGGCGCCCGACCTGCTGCTCGAGGCGCTCGCCGACGCGCCCGGCGTGCGGTGCGTCTTCGCCGGCGACGGGCCGATGCGCTCCTCGCTCGAGCGCCAGG
>DASXRF010000247.1:0-5253 GCA_036506755.1 Solirubrobacteraceae bacterium
TGGGGGTCCAGCGGTCTCGCGCAGTTGACGCAGGGGTCCTTGAGCTTGCGCAGGCAGTGCGGGCAGCGCAGGAAGTCGCGCTGCACGTGGCGGTCGCAGTACGGGCAGACCGTGCCCTCCATCTCGGCCAGGCGCAGCTCGGCGGACTGCAGCTCGAGCTCGCGCTCGCGCACGTCGTCGAGGTACTCGGGCGGCCGGACGATCATGTAGACGATCGTCCCGACGAACGGGAACAGCGACGCGAGCGCCGCGCAGCCGACGAGCATCTGGTCGGCGATGCGCCGCCGCGCGTCGGCGTACGTCCAGTAGACGAGCGCCAGCCACACGACGACGAGGAACAGGATCAGCAGGTTGACGGCGAGGTTCAACCCGTCGTTCTCGATCCCGAACGCCGCGAGCATCCTGCCCGCAGGGTAGAGGGTCGTGCGGCGGACCCGGACGAGCGGGAGCCGGCGCCGTGCGCGGACACCTACAGGAACAGCCGCCCGAACAGGTAGCCGAGCGCGAAGAAGACGAGGATCACGACGGCGACGATGATCGCCACCAGCGCGATCATGGTCAGCACCGAGGGGCCGTCGTGCTCGTTCACAGCGTGGCCCCACGGCGCGCGCCCGGCGGGCGCACCAGGTCGGCGACGAGGTAGATGGAGCCGGTGGCGAGGACGACGCCGCCGTCGGCGCGGGCCAGCTCGCGCGCGCGCTCGAGCGCGGCGTGCGGCTCGGCGACCGCGACGACGTCCGTCGCGCCGAGCTGGCTCGCGAGCGACTCCAGCGTCGCCGGCGACAGCGAGCGCGGATTGGCGCTGCGCGTCACGACGAGCCGCGCCGCGTGCGGCAGCAGCTCGCGCAGCATCGCCGCCGCGTCCTTGTCGTCGAGGATCGCGACGACCGCCGTCAGCGGCCGGTTGTCCAGGTAGGCGGGGAGCGAGCCGGCCAGCGCGGCGATGCCGCCCGGGTTGTGCGCGCCGTCGAGCACGGTCGGCGGATCGGCGTCGAGCTCCTGGAAGCGCCCGGGGACGAGCGTGGCCGCGGCCGCGGCGCGCACCGCGTCGTCGTCGAGGCGCCCGAGGTACGCCTCCGCCGCGGTCCGCGCGAGCGCGAAGTTGCGTCGCTGGAACTCGCCGCGCGCGCCCAGCGCCACGCCCGCGTCGGCCGGCGCGACGATCAGCTGCGCGCCCGCGCGCTGCGCCGCGTCGCGCGCCTCGCGCTCGGCGTCGGGGTGCAGGCCGGCGCCGATGACGAGCGTCGTCGCGGGCCGCAGGACCGCGAGCTTCTCTCGCGAGATATCGGTCACCGTCGGGCCCAGCCAGCGCGTGTGCTCGAGGCCGACGTTGGTCAGGACGGCCACGCGCGAGGGCAGCACGTTGGTGGCGTCGTAGCGGCCGCCGAGCCCCGCCTCGACGACCGCGACGTCGACCTCGCGCCGGGCGAGCTCGGCCAGCGCCGCGGCGGTCAGCGCCTCGAACTGCGTGACGTGGTCGCCCTCGCCGAGCGTGCGGTCGACCTTCGCCGCCGCGCGGGCCGCGGCGCGCACGGCATCCGCGAAGGCCGCCGGCTCGAGGTCGCGCTCGCCGATCCGGATGCGCTCGGTGAACGACACGAGGTGCGGTGACAGGTACGCGCCGGAGCGCAGCCCGTGGCGCTCCAGGATGGCCGCGGTCATGCGCACGGTCGAGCTCTTGCCGTTCGTGCCCACGACGTGGATGGACCCGAAGCGCTCCTGCGGCGAGCCGAGCGTCGTCAGCAGGCGGCGCATGCGGTCCAGGCCGAACCGCATGCCGAACAGCTCGAGCCCGAGGAGGTAGCGCTCGGCGTCGTCCTCGGTCCACGGACCCGCCGGAGAGGGGTGTGCGTCGCTGCGCGGCATCGCACTAGGCGGGTCCGCGCGGCGACGCAGGGAGCGGCGCGGGCCCCGTCATCCGCCCGCGCCGTCGAGCTCGGCGAGCTCGCGCCGCAGCTGCTCGAGCTTGTCGCGCTCGGCCTGCACGACGCGCTCGGGTGCCTTGGCGACGAAGCCCTCGTTGGCCAGCTTGCCCTCGGCGCGCGCGATCTCGGCCCGCAGCGTGCGGCGCTGCTGCTCGCGCAGCTTGCGGTCGGCCTCGAGGTCGACCGCCTCGGTGGCGAGCACGGCGACCGCGCCGCCAGGGATCGGCACGGCGGCGATCGCGTCGCCCCCGTCGGGGGACCACTCCAGGCGCGCGAGCAGCGCGATCCCGTCGGCGAGCTGCTCGTAACCGGGCGCGTCGAGGCGGGCGGGCAGCCGCGGCCCGGGCGGCACGCGCACCGCGTCGCGCCAGGCGCGCACGGCCTGCACGGCGGCGAACTGGCGCTCGACGGCCGCCTCGGCCTCGGGGTCGATCAGCGACTCGTCGACCTCCGGCCAGCGCGAGCCCGCCAGCAGCCCCTCGGCTTCCGGGACGTGCGACCAGATCTCCTCGGTGACGAACGGGATCACCGGGTGCGCCAGCGCGAGCGTCTCGCGCAGCACGAGCAGCAGCGTCGCCTGGACGTCGGGCTCGTCCTCCAGGCGCGGCTTGACGAGCTCGATGTAGCGGTCGCACAGCTCGCCGAAGACGAAGTCGTAGAGCCCGAGCGCCGCGTGATGGAACTCGAAGGCGTCGAGCGCGCGGCGCATCGCGCGCTTCGCGTACTGCAAGCGCGACAGGATCCAGCGGTCCTCGACGGTCTGCGGCCGCGCCGCCGCGCGCACGCCCTCCCCCACCCGCGGCAGCACGAAGCGCGACGCGTTCCAGACCTTCGTGGCCAGCTGCGCGCCCTGGTGGATCTTCTCCTCGCTGAAGCGCACGTCCTGCGTCGAGGACATCGCGAGCAGGCCGAAGCGCACCGCGTCGGCGCCGTAGGACGGGAACGTCCCGCCCTGCTGGAAGACCGGCGGGCGCGGCCCGCCGGCGATGAGGTCGAGCGGGTCGATCCCGGTCCCGAGCGACTTGCTCATCCGCCGGCCGTCGGGCGCCTGGATGACCGAGTGCACGTAGACGTCGGTGAACGGCACGTCGCCGGGGAAGCGCAGGCCCATCATCACCATGCGCGCCACCCACAGGAACAGGATGTCGCGCGCCGTGACGAGCACGTCGGTCGGGTAGAAGGCGCGCAGCTCGGGCGTGTCGTGCGGCCAGCCCAGCGTGGCGAACGGCCACAGGGCGCTCGAGAACCACGTGTCGAGCACGTCGGGGTCGCGCTCCCAGCCGTCCCCCTCGGGCGGCGTCGTCCCGACGTAGGTCTCCTCGCCGCGGTACCAGACGGGAATCTGGTGGCCCCACCACAGCTGGCGCGAGATGCACCACGGGCGGATGTTCTCGAGCCACTCGACGTAGCGGCGCGCCTGCGACTCGGGATGGATGCGCACGCGCCCCTCGCGCACGGCGTCGATGGCCGGCCGCGCCAGCTCGTCCATGCGCATGAACCACTGCAGCGAGATGAGCGGCTCGACGCGCTCGCCCGAGCGCTGGCTGTAGGGCACCTCGTGGTGGTAGTGCGTGCGGGCGCGCACCGCGTCGCCGAGGGCCTGCACGACGCGCTTGCGCGCCTCCAGCGCGGGCAGCCCGGCGAACTCGCCGGCGTTGGCGTTCATGAGCCCGTCCTCGCCGATGACCGTCACCTCGGCGAGGCCGTGCTTGCGCCCGATCTCGAAGTCGTTGGGGTCGTGCCCCGGGGTGATCTTCAGGCAGCCCGTCCCGAAGTCGGTCTTGACGTACTCGTCGGCGATGATCGGCAGCTCGCGGCCGACCAGGGGCAGGATCGCCGTGCGCCCGATGAGGTGGCGGTGGCGCTCGTCGTCGGGGTTCACCGCCACCGCGGTGTCGGCCAGCATGGTCTCGGGGCGGACCGTCGCCACGACGAGCTCGCCGCCGCCGGCCAGCGGATAGGCGATCTCGTAGAGCACGTCCGTGACCTCGCGCTGCTCGACCTCGAGGTCGGAGATCGCGGAGCGCAGGCCGGGATCCCAGTTGACCATGTAGTTGTCGCGATAGATCAGCCCCTGCTCGTAGAGGTCCACGAAGACCTTCAGGACGGCCTCGACGTAGCCGTCGTCGAGCGTGAAGCGCTCGTCGTCGTAGTCGCAGGAAGCGCCGAGCCGCTTGAACTGCTCGATGATCGTCCCGCCGTACTCCTCGCGCCAGCGCCACACGCGCTCGACGAACGCCTCGCGGCCCACCTGCTCGCGCGTCGTCCCCTCCGCCTCGAGCTGCTTCTCGACCTGGCGCTGCGTCGCGATCCCCGCGTGGTCGGTGCCGAGGATCCACTTCGTGCGCTGGCCGAGCATCCGGTGGAAGCGGATCAGCGCGTCCTGGATCGCGCCGTTGAGCGCGTGGCCCATGTGCAGCGCGCCGGTGACGTTCGGCGGCGGGATGGCGATCGAGGAGTTCTCGGCCGCGCTGCCCTCCGGCTCGGGGTGGAAGAGCCCGCTGTCCAGCCAGCGCCGCATGACCCGAGGCTCGACCTCGCGGGGCTCGAAGCGCTTGCGGGACTCCAGCTCGCTCATGCGCGCCCGGAGTCTAGGTCGACGTCAGCGACGCCTCCGGCGCCGGCCGGCGACCACCCGCGGCGCGAGGTCACGGGCGAGGCCCCTCGCGTCGAGCTTGCCGGCCAGCTGGCGCAGCTCCTCGCGCTCGGCCTTCGTCAGGTTGCCCGGGCGTCCGCGCGACTTGCGCAGGATCTCGCTCACCCGCCGCCGCTCGCGCGGGGTCAGGGTGTCCATCACGTGCGAGTGGACGCCGCGCGCGACCTCGAAGACCAGCAGCCAGGGGACGGCGCGGATCCGGCTGAGGCGCGGCACCGCTAGGCGGATTCGGCCCGGCGCTCGCCCTCGTCGTCGCTCGCGGCGACCGTGACCAGCGTCGGCGGCAGGCCGCGGCCGACGGTGTCCTTGGTCACGACGCACTTCTTGACGTCGCGGCGCGAGGGAAGCTCGAACTGCACGTCGAGGAGGATCTCCTCGATGATCGAGCGCAGGCCGCGGGCGCCGGTCTCGCGCTCGAGCGCACGATCGGCGATCGAGACCAGCGCGTCGTCGGAGAAGACCAGCTCGATGCCGTCGAACTGGAAGAAGCGCTGGAACTGCTTGACGAGCGCGTTGCGCGGCTCGGTGAGGATCGTGATGAGGTCGTCGCGCGAGAGCTGGTGGACGGCGCTCATGACGGGCAGGCGGCCGATGAACTCCGGGATGAGCCCGTAGTTGACCAGGTCCTCGGGCAGGCACTGCTCGAAGACCTCGCCCTTGTCGCGGTCGGAC
>DASXRF010000248.1:0-5995 GCA_036506755.1 Solirubrobacteraceae bacterium
GGTCTGGCGCTACGCCGAGGGACTGGGCGCGCGGCCCGAGTCGCTCATCGGCCTGGCCGGCACCGGCGACCTGGTCGCCACGGCCCTGGCGCCGCAGTCGCGCAACCGGCGCGCGGGCGAGCTGCTGGCCGGGGGCGTGCCCGCGGCCGACGTCCCGCAGCGGGTCGGCCAGGCCGTCGAGTCCTTCGACCTCGTCCCGCTGCTCGCGCGGGCCCTCGAGCGGGCGCGCATCGACGCGCCGGTCACGCGCGGGCTGTCGCGGCTGATCGCCGGCGAGCTGCCGCTCGACGAGTGGGTCGCGCTCGTGCGCACGACGGTTCCGCCGCCGGCCGACTGGGAGCGCGGTTTCTGGGCGCGCCTGTGGCAGCGCGTCCGCGGGTGGTTCACGCGCGGGCGCCGGCGCCGCCGCGAGCTTCGGCAAGGGTCGTGACGACGGCCTCGTAGACCCCGGGACCGTGCCCGGCCTCCGCGACGCGGACGTTGCCGGGCAGCGCCTCGCGCAGCGTCGGGTCGCGCTCCAGGGCGTTGGCCACGAGCCAGAAGGTGCCGACGTGCTCACCGATCGCCAGGTCCTCGCGCGAGTCGCCGATCGCCAGGCAGTCCTCGCGCTCGTAGGCGCGCATGCGCCGGTGGCGCGCGCACGCCGCGGCCTTCGACGCGTCGGAAGGGACGAGGTGGTAGGCGCGCACCTGCGGCAGGGCGGCCAGGCGCTCCGAGCGGCTGTGCACGACGCCGTTGTCGACGAGCCGCAGGCCGTCGTGGCCGTTGGCGGCGAGCAGGTCGCCGGCCTCGAAGGCGTCGACCAGGCCGCGGAACAGGTGCGAGACGCGCCGGTTGCGATGGAAGGGCTCGTGATACTCGAGGCGATCGGCGTAGTGGTCGAGGAGCAGCGCGGGCGCGCCCGAGCGCTCGATCTGCGCGTGGATCGTCAGCTCGGCGTGCGGGTCGAAGGCGCCGGTCATCCAGAACTCCTCGCCGTCGGCCACCAGGCACGCGCCCGCCTCGAAGACGTAGGCGCGCTGGCCGAGCAGGCGCGCGTCCTCGGCGACCTGCGCCTGGTTGCGGCCGGACACGAGCACGACCTCGACCTCGGCGCGCAGGCACGCCTCGACCGCGCGCGCGCCGAGCAGCGAAACCGATCCCTCGCCGTCGTGGAACAACGATGCGCCGCGGCCGAGCAGCGTGCCGTCGAGGTCGAGGTAGACGCAGCGCAGGCTCATGCCGCGACGATCGTCCGCAGCACCGTCTCGGCCATGTCGGTCAGCGCTTGCAGCGGCTGGTGCTCGTGCTCCATAACGCCGAGGTCCACCTGCGCCATGCGCTCGAGCCCGACCGCCCGCCACGCGGCGATGAGCATGGCGATCTCGACGCCGTAGCCGTCGGCGAAGGGCAGCCGCTCGAGCAGGTCCCGGCGCGCGGCGACCTCCCCGGCGAGCGGCTGGCGCACTCCGGCCAGCTCGGGGAAGAAGACGCGCAGCGCCGGCCGGGCCATCAGGTGGTTCACCCGCCCGCCGCCGTCGGGGTCGTCGCCCAGCGGCCGGCGGTAGAACGCCTTGACGAAGTCGGCGTCGCCCGACAGCAGCGGGCCGAGCAGGCCGGTCGCGAAGTGCGGCGGCAGCTCGCGCACGTCGGCGTCGAGGAAGACGACCAGGTCGCTGCGCAGGTGCGGGAGCGCGCGGCGCATCGCGTCGCCCTTGCCCCGGACGGGCCTCTCCATCTCCGACTCGCGCAGCACGCGCGCGCCGGCGGCCTCGGCGGCGCGCGCGGTCGGCTCGTCCGCGGCGACCACGACGACCTCCTCGACGACCGGCGCGACGGCGGCGACGGCAGGCCCGACCGTCCGCTCGCAGTCCTTGGCGGGCAGGCATGCGCAAGCCGCTGCCCGCTCGATGCGGAAGTCGGTGTGGTGGAACGTTCGCATGCGCGCCTATCGTGGCACGCACCCGTGGCCGTCACCCGCCAGCGACACCCGTGGACCGACCTGCTCGACGCCGGCCGCGCCGACGAGCGCCTCGTGCGCGAGGCCTTCGAAGGAGGGACGCCGGCGCGTCTGGTCGACGTGCCGCCGCTGCACCCCAAGCTGGTCGACGCGCTCGCGCGCACCGGCGTCGAGCGGCTCTACGAGCACCAGGCGGTGGCCGTCGAGGCGGCGATGACCGGGCCGTTCATCGTCACGACCGGCACCGCGTCCGGGAAGTCGCTGTGCTTCAACCTGCCGACGCTGCACGCGCTGCTGACCAAGCCGACGGCGCGCGCGATGTACCTGTACCCGACCAAGGCGCTCGCGCAGGACCAGGCGCGCGCGCTCAATGCGTTCGGCCTCACGCGCCAGGTCCGCCCGGCGATCTACGACGGCGACACGCCGCGCGAGCAGCGCCGGGCCATCCGCGAGCGCGCCAACATCGTCCTGACGAACCCCGACATGCTCCACGTCGGGATCCTGCCCAACCACCGCTACTGGGACCGATTCCTCGCCCAGCTCGAGGTCGTCGTCGTCGACGAGGCGCACGTCTACCGCGGCGTCTTCGGCTGCCACGTCGCCAACGTGCTGCGCCGCCTGCGCCGGCTCGCGCCGGGCGTGCGGATCTACCTGGCCAGCGCGACCGTCGCCAATCCCGTCGAGCTCGCCGAGCGCCTGACCGGGCTGGACGACATCGCGCTCGTCGACCACGACGGCTCCCCGCAGCCGCGCCGCCAGATCGCCATGTGGAACCCGCCGATCGTCGACGAGGCGCTCGCCGCGCGGCGCAGCTCGCTCGGCGAGTCGGCCGACCTGCTCGCCGACCTGCTGCGCGGCGGGGCGCGCACGATCTGCTTCGTCAAGTCGCGGCGCGGCGTCGAGCTGCTCGCCAAGCTCGTCACCGACCTGGCGCCCGAGCTCGAGGGCGCGATCGCGCCCTACCGCGCCGGCTACACGCCGCAGCAGCGCCGCGACATCGAGGCCCGACTGGTGAGCGGCGAGCTGCGCTGTGTGATCACCACGGACGCCCTGGAGCTCGGCATCGACATCGGGGCGCTCGACGCGTGCGTCGTCGTCACCTTCCCGGGCACGGTCGCCTCGCTGCGCCAGATGTGGGGGCGCGCGGGGCGCCGCGGGCACGGGCTCGCCGTCTACGTCGCCGGCGAGGACGCGCTCGACCAGTTCTTCTGCCGCCACCCCGAGCAGTTCCTCGAGCGCCCGGTCGAGGCGGCGATCCTCGACCACCGCAACGACGACGTCTTCCGCGCCCAGCTCGTCTGCGCGGCGCATGAGGCGCCGTTGGGCGACGAGGACGACGAGGTGTTCGGCGCGGAGTGGCGCGAGCAGGCGCGGGTGCTCGTCGCCGCCGGCGAGCTCGTCGAGCGCCGCGGGCGGTTCGTCCTTCGCCGCCCGCAGGACTACCCGGCCGCGCGCGTCTCGCTGCGGTCGGCTTCGCCGGACAGCTTCGCGGTCGTCGACGTCAGCTCGGGCGAGCTGCTCGGCACCGTCGAGGCGGCGCGCGCGTTCACGACGGTGCACGACGGCGCGGTGTACCTGCACCAGGCGCGGTCGTACGAGGTGGCCCGGCTGGAGGTCGAGGAGCGCCGCGCGCTCGTGCGGCCGTTCACCGGCAACTGGTACACGCAACCCAAGAAGGAGACCGACACGTGGGTCGAGCGCCTCCTCGAGCGGCGCTCGGTGCTCGGTGTCGAGCTGTCGTTCGGGATCGTCAGCGTGAGCGAGACGGTGCTCGCCTACCAGCGCAAGCGGCTGCCCGACCACGAGGTCATCGACCTGCAGGCGCTCGACCTGCCGACCACGGAGTTCTCGACGCAGGCGCTGTGGTGGGAGCTGCCCGAGGAGCTGTTGGAGGACTTCCCGCGCGAGGCGCTGCTCGGCGCGCTGCACGCCGCCGAGCACACGCAGATCGCGGTCCTGCCGCTGCTGGCGATGTGCGACCGCTGGGACATCGGCGGGCTGTCGACCAACATGCACCCGCAGACCGGGCGGGCCACGGTCTTCATCTACGACGGCCACCCGGGCGGCGTGGGGATCACGCGGCGCGGCTTCCACGAGTTCGACGTGCTGACCGCCGACGCCTGGCGGCTGATCTCCGAGTGCCCCTGCAAGGACGGCTGCCCCTCGTGCGTGCAGTCGCCCAAGTGCGGCAACCTCAACGAGCCGCTGCACAAGCGCGGGGCGCTCGAGCTGCTCGGCCGGATGCTCGAGCGCGGCTGACGTGCGCGCAGGTTCGCGTGGACGAACCTCCACACCACTCGCCGGAAAACTGCAGCTTGCGGGGTGATCGGCCGACCACGGGGCGCAGATGCGCCTTTCGCTCGTGCTCGCCGTCGCGCTGCTCGCCCTTCCGGCCCCGGCCCTCGCCTCGGCCGGCGGCGCCGCCTACCCCGAGCCGGTGGGCGGGGCGGCGTACGGCGCGCCGTCGACCTCGCGACCGACCATCGGCGGCTTCAGCGTCCCCGCGCGCGTGCGCGAGGGACGGCTGCCGCGCGTGCGCTATCGCGTGGACGAGCTGGGCGTCGCGGCGGTGCGCGTGCGGATCGCGATCCTGCCGCTGCACGGCCACGCGGCGCCGCTGAGCGTCGAGCTCGGCCGGCGGCGCACGGGCCGCACAGAGGACGTGCGCTGGCCGCGGCATGTGCGGCTGGCCGCCGGCCGCTACCTCGTGCGCCTCCACGCCGTCGACGAGCTCGGCCGCACGCTGGAGCGCCGGGCGCACGCGTCGGGGCGCGCGACGCTGACGGTCGTCCCGGCGCCGAAGCCCAAGCGCAAGCCCAAGCGCGCCGCCGACAAGCCGGCGCCCGCCGCCGCTCCGGCGCCGACGCCTCCCGCTTCGACCGCGCCCCCGCCCGGGCCGTCTTCCCCGACTCCGGCCGCCGGGTCCGCGGGCGTCTTCCCCGTCGCCGGCCCGCACACGTACGGCGACGTCTTCGGCGCGCCGCGCAGGGGCTACACCCACCAGGGCCAGGACGTCCTTGCCGCGGAGGGCACCCCGATCGTCGCGCCTCTCGCCGGGACGATCACCGTCGCCGCCTACCAGGCCGCCGGCGCCGGCTATTACCTCCTCGAGCACGCCGCCGACGGGCGCGACTTCTTCTTCGCGCACTGCCAGGAGGGGTCGTTCGCCGTCGCCCAGGGCGCGACGGTGGCCGCGGGGGCACCGCTGTGCCGCGTGGGCCACACCGGCGACGCGACCGGCCCCCACCTGCACTTCGAGATCTGGGTCGGCGGCTGGCACGTCGGCAACGGCGCGCCGGTCGACCCGCTTCCGCAGCTGCGCGCCTGGGACGCCTGAAACGAACCCGCCCGCCATGGGACGCTAGGACAGCCATGTCCGGCCCCGTCCCCGTCCGCGCGCTGTTCGAGAGCCATCTCACCGTCAGCGACCTTCCGCGGTCACTCGCGTTCTACCGCGACGTCGTGGGCCTGCCGGTCGCGTTCGAGGTCCCCGAGCGGGGCGCCGCCTTCCTCTGGATCGGCGAGGCCGGCCGGTCGCTGCTCGGCCTATGGTCGCTCGGCTCGGCACCGCTCGGGATGACGCTGCACGTCGCATTCGACACCGCGCTCGACGACGCGCTCGAGGCGCCCAGCCGCCTCCGGGCGCGCGGCATCACCCCGCTCTCGTTCTTCGGCGCGGAGACGGACGAGCTGAGCGTCATCGGCTGGATGCCGGCGGCCTCGGTCTTCTTCCGCGACCCCGACGGCCACCTCCTCGAATACCTCGCGATGCTCGACACCGAGCCGCGCCCGGACCTCGGGATCATCCCGTGGTCGGAGTGGCGACGCGCGCTAGGCTGAGCGCGCCGCGGCGAGATAGCTCAGTTGGTAGAGCACACGACTGAAAATCGTGGTGTCCCCGGTTCGAGTCCGGGTCTCGCCACTCGGGAAAGCCCTGCTAGTCGGGTGCTTTTTTCTTCTCGACTTCGATTCCGCGTTGGCGCGCTAGCGCTCTCCTCAGGTGGCCGTCTCCCAATCGTCTCCCAATGGGAGGCGATCCTGGCGTCCCAGAAGGCC
>DASXRF010000249.1:0-5391 GCA_036506755.1 Solirubrobacteraceae bacterium
TTCGGCGACACCGTGGGGCTGACGCCGCTGATCCCGATGTACACGCTGGGCCACGACTTCGTCCCTCCCCCGGTACACGCCGGCGGCCTGCGCTACCACGGCGACGCGCCGTCGCTGTGCGCGCTGGTCAGGGCCGGGCGCATCGAGGCGCGCGCCTACCGGCAGAACGAGACGTTCGAGGCCGCGCTGCGGTTCGCCCGGACGGAGGGCGTCATCCCGGCGCCCGAGCCGGCGCACGCGATCCGTGCGGTGATCGAGGAGGCCGAAGCCGCCCGCGAGGCGGGCGAGGAGCGCGTGATCCTGTTCGGCTTGTGCGGCCACGGCCACTTCGACCTGGCCGCCTACGACGCGTACCTGTCGGGCCGGCTCGAGGACCCGGAGTTCGGCGAGGACGAGCTGCGCACCGCGCTCGACCACCTGCCCGAGGGCGCGCCCGCCATCGCCTAGCGCTGGGAAGGGAGAGCCTCGACCGTCATGCAGATGCGGTCGGGCTCGCGCGGGCAGGCCCCGTACTGGTGCCCGCGCGCGAGGGTCACGCGCTGGCCGATGCGAAAGCCCGCGTCGCGGTCCGGCTGGAGGCGGACGATGTACCAGTGCTGCGCCCGCCAGCCGCCGGGGAAGTCGGGCAGGACGGCGATCCGGCCGTCGCGAAAGCCCGCGCGGCGCCCGGCGGCCAGGCCCTCGTAGCGACCGAGGCGCCGGCCCTCCCGCCGGCCCGCGGCGTAGATCGACTCGAAGCCGGGCGCACCGGGCTGGTAGCGCGCGGCGACCCGCGCGACCTCGTCGCGCGACGCGTTGCGCTGCGCGCGGATGCCCGCGTCGTAGCCACGCGACCAGCCCGCGTCGCGGTCGTGGCTCGCGCGCCCGGCGAACAGCCCCGTCGCGCCCGCGGCCGCGACGAGGGCGAGCATGGCGAGCACCCTGGTCAGCATCAGTCTCCGGCAGCCCGCATCCATGCCGGCCGCGACGAGAAGTGAAGCGCGCCGGCGGCTCGCTGGAAATCCAACATTCGCCGAGTTCGCGCCCAGCGCATAAGCTCGGTCGATGAAGGCGGTCACGGCCGAGGACCCCCGGGCGCTCGTCCGCCGGCTGCACGTCGAGGCGATGGCCGCGAGCGACCTCGAGCTGCTCGACCGGTTCTTCGCGCCGGACTTCGTCTCGCACAACCGCCCGCCCGAGCTGCCGCCCGGCGTGGCGGGCGTCAAGGCGTTCTTCCAGCTGTTCCGCGACGCGCTGCCCGACGTCGACGTCAGCGTCGACCAGCTCGTCTGCGAAGGCGAGTGGGTCGCGGTCGCCACGACGACGCGGGGCACCCACACCGGCGCGCCGCTGCTGGGCATCCCGGCGACGGGGCGACGCGTGGAGGTCACCGGCGTCGACATGGTGCGCGTGCGCGACGGGCGGATCGTCGAGCACCGCGGGCTCACCGACACCGTCGGGCTGCTGCACCAGCTCAGCTGAGCTGCGCCACCGGCGCCAGCTCGACGGTCCCGCGCGCGTAGGCCGCGACGTAGTCGGCGAGCAGCGCGGCGGCGTCCGGCACCCCGCGGTAGCCCGCGACGTAGTTGACGTCGATGACGACCGGGCCATCGGCGGTCTCGATCACGTCGAGCCCGTAGAGCCCGAGCCCGAGCGACCGGCCGCAGCGCAGGGCGATGTCGTGCACGTCGGGGTCGAGCGCGACGGACCGCCCGTGGTCGGCGAAGCTGCGGCTCGAGAACGGCTTGCGGATCCCGAACGCGTGCTCGCCGATCACGTAGACCTTGAGCTGAACCTCCGGCCCCGTCACGAGCTCCTGGACGACGAACGGGCCCGGCCCCTCGCCGGCCGACGTCAGCTCCGCGGCGTCCCGGACGACGCGCACGGCGACCGCGCCGTGGCCGAGGTAGGGCTTGACGACGAGCGGCCCGTCCTCGAGTAGCGGCGCGATCGACGAGAGCTCGTTGGTGACCCACGTGCGCGGCGCGGGGATCCCGGCGGCGCTGAGAAGACGCGCGGTGACCACCTTGTTCTGCAGCGCCGCGCAGACGGGATACGGGTTGAGCATGCGCGCGCCGCGCGCGTGCAGCGCGCCCGCGAGGCTCAGCGACATCTCGGTGTAGGACTTGAGGACGTAGAGGTCGTGCTCGACCTCCAGGAGGTCCGGGCGATGGACGTGCTCCTCGGCCATCCGGCTCTCGACCTCGAAGCCCTGCCGGCGCAGGATCTCGAACGCCTCGAGCGTCACCGCGTTCGGCACCGGCGGGACCCGGTGGACGAGCAGGAAGCAGATCCTCACCCGCGCGCCTCGGCGGCGACGGCCCGCCGGAACGGCGCCCAGGCCGCGACCGTGCGCCGCAGGCGCGAATGCAGGCGAACCACCTCGCGCGCGAGCGGATCGTCGTGGCGAAGGCCGCTGACCTTCTCGAGGATCTCCGCGACGTCGTACAGGCGCATGAGCTCGGCGAGCCGGCGGGCGTGAGGGTCGTCCGGGCTGCGGTAGAGCAGCGCGCCGGCGATCGCGACCGCGAAGCCGGCCGGAACGCGCAGCGTCGTCTCCAAAACGAGGCGGGCCGGCGCGACGAGCGGGCCCTCGGGTGCGAGCTTGCGGACCGGATCGCGGGCGACGCGGGCGACCGGATCGCCGAGTCGCGCGTCGGCATAGCGTTCGAGCGCGAGCTCGACCGGGCCCTCGACCTCGTCGTCCAGCGCGTGTGCGCGCAGGAACGCGGTCCGGGCCTGCAGCAGCGAGCGCTGGATCAACGGCCGCAGCTGCGGATCGGCGACCGCCCGGTCGATCAGCCGGTGGCCGCGGAGCGCCCCGAGGTAGGCGCACAGCATGTGCCCCGCGCTGAAGCCGACGGCCTTCTCCAGCAGACGCTCGCGGTAGCGGCCGGTTCCGGTCACGCCCGGCAGGCGCGGTAGCGCCGTCAGGAGCGCGGTCTCGTCGACAAGCATCCGCCGCCACCCGTCTCCGACGAACACCGGGCGCGCCGACCGCTTCCAGTCGCCGTGCGCCACGACCACCTCCGCGATCGCGCCCGCGAAGCCCACCGGCGGCAGCGTCAACCCGAGGCCGGCCGCCGCCCGGCGCACCGCCGCGGCGAGGACCGGCGCGACGTCGCCGTTCTCGACGGTCCAGACGTCGACCGGGGCGTCGCCGGCGCGCGCGGCGAGCGCCCGGGCAAGGGGGACGGCAAGGCCGGGCAGCCGGCGCGCGCCGACGGCGGTCGCGATGAGGTCGGCCTCGCAGGCCGCGCGGGTGAAGGCCTCCCCGGCGATCGGCACGGCGCGCACCGACACGCGTTGCGGGCAGGGGTCGCCGGCGCAGCGCACCTGCAGGTCGCCGGCGGCCTCGATCATCGCTGCACGGCGCGCCGTGCGGGCGGCGAGCACGACGTCCCAGCCCGCATCCGCGAAGAGCGGCGCAAGGTACCCGCAGCCGATTCTGCCCGGCCCGATGATGAGCGCCTGCCGTGCCACGGCCGGTGTCATGGCAACCGGCTTGGGTACCCGGTCTGCCGACCATTAACTTGGTATTCACAAGTCCGTCTGGTGATCTTTCTCACTTCGGGATAGGGCACGTCGAGCGGCGGCGCGTCGGCGGCTACTCGAGCAGCCGGCGCTCGGCCGCCCAGCGCGAGAGCTGGTGGCGGCTCGAGAGCTGCAGCTTGCGCAGCACGGCGGAGACGTGCGCCTCGACGGTCTTGACCGAGATCCCCAGCCGCAGCGCGATCTCCTTGTACAGATAGCCGCGCGCGATGTGGCGAAGGACCTCGCGTTCGCGCGGCGTCAGCTGGTCGAGGGCGGGATCGCCGCCGCCCGCCGGGGCGGGCGCCGGCGGCTCGCCGGTGAACGCGTCGAGCACGAAGCCGGCGAGCCGCGGCGAGAACACGGCGTCGCCGTCGCGCACGCGCTGGATGGCGTCGGCGAGCTCGGCGCCGGAGATGGACTTGGTCACGTAGCCGCGCGCGCCGGCGCGGATGACCGCGATGACGTCCTCGGCCGCGTCGGACACCGACAGGGCCAGGAACCGCGGATGCGGCTCGGGCGTCCCGGCGGCGCGGCGCAGCACCTCCACGCCGCCGCCGTCGGGCATGTGGACGTCGAGCAGGACGACGTCGGGGCGCAGCTCGGCGATGGCGGCGATCGCCTCGTCCACCGTCGCCGCGTCGCCGACGAGCTCGACGCGCCCCTCGAGCTCGGCGCGCACGCCGGCGCGGAACAGGGCATGGTCGTCGACGACGAGGACGCGCGTCATCGCGGCAGCGCGAGCTCGACCTCGGTGCCCTCGCCCGGCGCCGACCGGATCGTGGCGCGGCCGCCGTGGCGCTCCATGCGCCCGACGATCGACTCGCGCAGGCCGCGGCGGTCGGCGGGCACGGCGGCCGGGTCGAACCCCGGCCCGCGGTCGCGGACGTAGACCTCGACCTCGCCGTCGGCGACCTCGGCGTAGACGTCGACCGGCGAGCCGGCGCCGAACTTCGCCGCGTTGACCATGGCCTCGCGCGCCGCGGCGACCAGCGCCCGCCCCCGCTCGTCGAGCTCGGCGTCGCCGACCGCGACGACCTCGACCGGCACGCCGTGGTCGCGCTCGACCTCGCCGGCCGCGCCCTCGAGCGCGGGCGCCAGGCGCGACGCCGTTCCCGGCGCCGCCCGCCGCGACAGCCAGGCGCGCAGCTCGCGCTCCTGGCGGCGCGCCAGCGCCGCGACGGTGCGCGGGTCATCGGCGCGCTGCTGGACGAGCGCCAGCGTCTGCAGCACCGAGTCGTGCAGGTGCGCGGCCATCTCGGCGCGCTCCTCCGAGCGGATGCGCTCGCCGCGCTCGGCGGCCAGCGAGCGCGCCAGGCGCACGATCCACGGGGCGAAGATGATGGCCAGCACCGCCGCGACGACGAGCACGGAGAGCACGACGTCGCGGGCGGCGCTGAGCGCGCCGGTCGCGGCGAGGAACGCGAGGCCCGCGCCGACGACCAGCGCGATGCCCAGCCCGGTGCGCGAGGCCACCTGGGCGGGCGCCGGCGCGGGCTCTCCGCGCTCGACCTCGGCGCGCGGGCGCGTCGCCGACTCGCGCCACAGCAGCGCGGCGCCCGCCGAGACGAGCACGAGCGGCCACACGACGGCGTCCGACGACCAGAAGCCCAGCGCCCGGAACGTGAGCAGCGCGCTGAGGACGAGCAGCCCGACGCCGAGTCCGACCTCGAGCCCGCCGCGTCCGGCCAGGCGCCGGCGGCCGACGACCGTGACGCCCTCGTCCTCGGGCAGCAGCAGCCAGGCCAGCCCGTACAGGGCGATGCCCAGCCCGCCGGCGAAGGTCACCGCGACGAACGCGGCGCGCACGAGCAGCGGGTCGACGCCGAGCTGGCGGGCCAGGCCCGCGCACACCCCGGCCACGATCCCGTTGGCGGGGTC
>DASXRF010000250.1:0-1908 GCA_036506755.1 Solirubrobacteraceae bacterium
GCGCCACCCGGTCGAAACGCAGGGCGTCCTCGGCGTCGTACTCCTTGAGCGCCTGGCTGAGCTCGTAGGTCGCGGTGTGCAGCTCTTCCTGGCGGGCGCGGACCCGGTCCTGGAAGCCGCGCTGCTGGGTGCTGAGGAAGACGTACTGGTCGCCGACCTGCTTGGCGTAGCCGGCGCGCACCAGGCGGTCGAGCTCGGCGCGGGCGGCTTCGCGCAAGGCGCCGAGGTCGGCGTCGAGGCTATCGACCAGCGCCCGGGCGACGTTGGGGAGCGTGGTCGGCACGTACTCCTGCACCTTGCCGAGCAGGAAGAGCGCGCGGGCGACGCGCGTGGTCAGGGGTGTGGCGTCGGGCACGGTCGCGGCGACGCGGTTGAGGTCGGTCTTTGTCTCGATCGGGACGTCGCTGGCGAGCTGGTCGTAGACGTCGGCCAGGCAGAGCAGCCGGCCGAGGGGACTGTCGAGCAGACCCGGCGTCTCGTCGCGCAGCTGCTCGTCGACCAGCCGCCGCAGCGCCCGCTCCTGGTCGGGCGGGTAGACGAAGTACACGTAGGGACGGCCGCTGCTGTGGCCGATCCCGTCGTAGACTGTGCGCAGCCGCTCCAGGAGATAGCCGAGCCGCTCGGCGAGGTCACTCACCCGGCGACCGCCTGACCGAGCGCCGCCGCGGCGCGCCGGGTCCCGAAGAGCCAGAGGTGCCAGTCGGGGTGGTCGGGCACGGCCGAGCGGGGGACGCCCTCGGCCTCGAGCAAGCGCGCCAGGTGGTCGGCCACCGCGGGCGGCACTGCGGGCTCGACGATCTCCTTGCCGGTCGTGCGGGTGCCGCCGCGCAGCAAACCGCAATCGCGCAGGATGGTCAGGACGTTGCCGGCCAGCTTCTCGCGCGTGCCGTGCGTCCAGCGCTCGATCTCGGGATGCTCGGGTTGGGCCGCGTCGAGGAAGCGCTGCACGTCGGCGCGGCTGACCCCGCGCTCGCCGCTCGCCCAGCGCGGCGCGATCGCGCCCTGGACGAAGTCGTACAGCAGCGCGTCCTGCCGGGCGAGGTGGAGCAGCAGCGCCGCGCGCAGCGCGGTCGGGTCGGCGTCGGCCGCGAAATCGGCGAGGTCGTCGAGCACCCAGCGCGGCGGCCGCCAGCTCGTCAGGCGGGTGGCGATCACGCGCGCGATTGTCTGGCGAGTGGCGCGGGAGCGCTGGGGCAACCCCCCGGCCACCAGCCACCGGAGCGCCTCCGCCGTGTCGCCGAGGCGCCGGTAGGCGCCGAAGAACGCGCGGGTTTCGTCGACGAGGCCGGCCTTGGAGCTGTTGGTGGGGACGTACCGGCCTGGGGCGCGCCAGGTGGTCAAGGTGCTTTCGCGGCGACTGCGCGGGTCTGGTGCTCCGCCCACCATCGATCGAGGTCCCCCTTCTTGATGCGGTAGGCGCGTCCGATCTTCGCCGCCGGCAGGTCGCCCGCTCGGCACCACCGCTGGACGGTCATTGGGTGCACGCGCAAATACCGCGCGACCTCGTCGACTGTGAGCACCTCGTCCGTGAGCACCAGCTCCTCCCGTCCGCTTGGGGCGCGCCACGATATCACACGCAGACGTATGTAGCGGCGCAACGGCGAACATGAGCGAACACGAGAAGGTCGAGTGCGCCGGGAGCGTCACTCGATGTACCTCTCAGCGCGGGCGCTCGGGCGGCGGATGGTGGGGCCGCTCTGCTCCGACTGACGACGCCGGAACAGCGCCATGTGCACGGCCACGTCCTCATGGACCAGCGCCGCGCCGACCACGCCGTTCCCGCTGATCCGCACGTCGTGGCCGAGGCCTGGCGAAGGGAAGGCGGTGCGCTGCGCGTTGGACGGGCGCAGCAGGAGCCGGCGCGCCGAGTCGACGGACGGCGGTGCGGCCACCGCTCCGAATGCCTCG
>DASXRF010000251.1:0-9890 GCA_036506755.1 Solirubrobacteraceae bacterium
TGAGCTTGAAGGTGAGCGACGTCGGCGCCTCGCCCTTCGCGTTGAGCACGTCCAGCCCGGGCCAGTCGAACTCCTTGGTCCGCCCGTCGAGGAAGTCCTTGAACGGCAGCCAGGAGATCTGGGCCAGCGCGAAGACGGCGATGATGATCAGGTACGGCGCGTAGGCGCTCAGCACGGACGGCTGCGTGTCCACGGCACCGCCGGCCATCGCCGGCGCGGCCGCCCCGCCGACCTCCTCGCCGGGGTGCCAGACGCGCAGGAAGGCAACCAGCACGCCGGCCGACAGCAGCGAGGCGACGATGTCGGTCAGCTCGACGGAGATGTAGTTCGAGCAGGCGAACTGGCCGACGGCGAAGGCCACGCCGCCCACGAGCGCCGCCGGCCAGGTCTGGCGCAGCCCCCGGCGGCCGTCGACCATCGCGACGAGGATGAGCGGCACGATCAGCGCCAGGAACGGCGTCTGGCGCCCGACCATCGAGCCCAGATCGTCCTGGGGCAGGGCGCTGACCGAGGCCAGCGTCGTGATCGGCACCGCGATCGCGCCGAAGGCCACCGGCGCGGTGTTGGCCACCAACGCGACCGACGCCGCCTTGAGCGGCTGGAAGCCCAGCGCGATGAGCATGACCGCGGAGATGGCGACGGGGGTGCCGAAGCCGGCGAGGGCCTCGATGAGCGCGCCGAAGCAGAACGCGATCAGGATCGCCTGGATGCGCTGGTCGTCCGACACGCGTCCGAACGAGCGCCGCAGGACCGCGAAGTGCCCGCTCTCGCGAGTCATGTTGTAGATCCAGATCGCGTTGACGACGATCCACATGATCGGGAACAGGCCGAAGGCCGCCCCCTCCACGCCCGCGTCGAGCGCCTGGCCGACCGGCATCGAGTAGACGATGATCGCGACGAGGATCGACACGGCGAGCGCCGCGAGCGCCGCCCACTGGGCCTTGACGCGCAGGCCGCCGAGCAGGGCGAACAGCGTGACGAGGGGCAAGACGGCGAAGATGGTGGTGAGCCCCAGCGAACCCGAGACCGGGTCGTAGACCTGCTTGTACATGCCGTCTCCTCCTTGCGAGCCCACTGTCAGTGCTACCCGCTTCGCCGATCTGCTGGCCGGCTACTGCCTCGACGTGCGCTCGGGCCAGCAGGTCCTCGTTCGCTCGACGTCGCTCGCGGCGCCGCTGCTGCTCGAGCTGCAGCGCGCGATCCTCGAGCGCGAGGCCTGGCCGCTGCTGCGCGTCGAGCTGCCCGGCCAGGCGGAGGGCTTCTACGCGCACGCGCGCGACGCCCAGCTGGACGGTTTCCCGGCGCTGGCGCTGCGCGAGGCGCGCGAGTGCGACGCGACGATCGGCATCCAGGCGCCCGAGAACACACGCGCGCTGGCCGGCGTGGACCCGGCCCGCATCGCCCGCCTGGCCCGCGGCCGGCGCGACGTGCGCGAGGCGATGCTCAAGAAGCGCTGGTGCTCGACGCTGTGGCCGACCGAGGCGCTGGCCCAGCAGGCGGGCCTGAGCCTGTCGGCCTTCGAGGCGTTCGTCGCGCGAGCGCTCTTCCTCGACCGCCCCGATCCCGAGGGCGCGTGGGGCGCCCTGCGCGCCTTCCAGGCGGCGCTGATCGAGCGGCTGCGCGGCGCGCGCGACCTGCGCATCGAGGCCGAGGGGACCGACCTGACGCTGCGCGTCCAGGGCCGCACGTGGGTGAACTCCGACGGGCAGCGCAACATGCCCAGCGGCGAGGTCTTCACCGGCCCCCACGAGGCCAGCGCGAACGGGCGCATCCGCTTCGACGTCCCGTCCTCGCCGGCCGGCGTCGACGTCGCCGGCGTCGAGCTCGTCTTCCGCGACGGCGAGGTCGTCGAGGCGACCGCCGAGCGCGGCGAGGCCTACCTGGGCCAGGCGCTGGCCACGGATGCCGGCGCGCGCCGGCTGGGCGAGCTCGGCATCGGGACCAACTTCGGCATCGACCGGGCGATCGGGACGATCCTCTTCGACGAGAAGATCGGCGGGACCGTGCACCTCGCGCTCGGCCGCTCGTACCCCGAGACCGGCGGCCGCAACGAGAGCGCGCTGCACTGGGACCTCATCTGCGACCTGCGGCGCGGCGGGCGGATCACCGCGGACGGCGAGGTCGTGCAGGAGGGTGGGAACTTCCCTGGCGCGCCGCGCGCTCAGGCGTAGCTTTCGCGTCGAGCGACAGGAAGGAGGCGTATGTACGCGACCATCCGCCGGTGGCGCACTGACGCGGGGAGCATGGACGAGGTCATGCACCGCTGCGATGAGTTCATCGCCGATCAGTTCGCCGAGATGCCGGGCTTCTGCGCCTACCACGTCATGGACTGCGGCGACGGCACGCTGTGCTCCATGACGCTCTTCACCGACGAGGAGTCGGCGCGGCGCTCGAACGACGTAGCGGCTGAGTTCGTCCGGGAGCACGCTTCGGAGTTCCACCCGGAGCGACTCTCGTCGTGGACGGGCGAGGTCAGGGTCAACCGCGCCCGGAACGAGGTCCTCGAGCCGGCGCACGCCTGAGCTCAGCGCGGGTAGGGGTCTGACCCATCGTGGGCCAGGCCCCTACGGCCCGGTTGGCCGGGGTCAGACCCTGGCGCGGAGATCCCTGCCCCGCGCCCGCGCGCGGCGGGGAACCAAAGGACGTCAGGCCCGGCGGGCATCGAGCAGCCGCGCCGGTCCTTTGGTTCCCGTACGCTGCCGCGCGATGCGGCGCACCAAGATCGTCGCCACGATCGGCCCCGCGTGCCGGGACCGCGAGACGCTGCTGCGCATGGTCCAGGCGGGCATGGACGTCGCGCGGCTGAACTTCTCGCACGGATCGCTCGACGAGCACCAGGAGAACCTCCAGCGCGTCCGCGAGGCGGCCGGTCGCGCCGGGCGGCCGGTGGCGATCCTGCAGGACCTGCCCGGGCCCAAGCTGCGGCTCGGGCGGCTGAAGGACGGCACCGTCGAGCTCAAGCCGGGCGACCAGATCACCTTCACGTGCGGCGGCGACGCTGGGGAGGGCGACGAGCGGCACATGTCGATCAACTGGGGCGGTCTGGCCCAGGCGGTGCAGCCGGGCGAGATCCTCTACCTGGCCGACGGCGCGATCCGGCTGCGCGCGTCGGCCGTCCGCGCCGGCGACTCGGAGTTCGACGCCGAGGTCGAGATCGGCGGCGTGGTGTCCTCGCGCCAGGGCGTCAACGTCCCCGGGGAAGTGGACCAGCTGCCCGCGGTGCCCGAGGAGGACCTCCAGCACCTGCGCGACGGCGAGCGGATCGGCGTCGACATGGTCGCGCTGAGCTTCGTGCGCAAGCCGGAGGACGTCACGCACCTGCGCAAGCACACGCGCCTGCCGCTCATCGCGAAGATCGAGAAGCCCCAGGGCGTCGCTCGCGCCGAGGAGATCCTCAAGGTCTCCGACTGCGTCATGGTCGCCCGGGGCGACCTCGGCATCGAGCTGCCGATCGAGGAGGTGCCGATCGTCCAGAAGCGGCTGCTCGCGCTGGCCGGCGCGCTGGCGCGCCCGTCGATCACCGCCACGCAGATGCTCGACTCGATGGTCCACTCGAGCCGGCCGACTCGCGCCGAGGTCGCCGACGTGGCCAACGCGATCCTCGACGGCACCGACGCCGTGATGCTCTCCCAGGAGACGGCGGTCGGCGCCCACCCCGTCGGCGCGGTGGCGATGATGGCGTCGATCGCCAAGCAGGTCGAGAAGGTCGCGCCCTACCAGCGCTGGCAGGAGACCCGGGTGCGCCGCGACGAGCGCGACCCTGCCTACACGCTCGCCCACTCGGCGTGCGTGGCCGCGCGCGAGCTGCACCTCGACGCGCTCGTCGTGCCGACGCTGTCGGGCCGCTCGGCGCGGCTGGTCAGCGCGCACCGCCCCAACGTGCCGATCTACGCCCTCTCGCCGGGCCGCGAGACGGTCCGCCGCTGCGGTCTGATGTGGGGCGTGCAGGCCTCCTCGATCCGCCGCCACGAGGTCACCGAGGACCTGATCGCCGACTGCGCGCGGCGCGTCGTCGAGCTCGGCTGGTGCCAGCCGGGGCAGCGCGTCGGCATCACCGCCGGCCTGCCGAGCGGGCGGCCGGGGACGACGAGCCTGTTCCAGGTGCAGAAGGTCTGAAGCAGACCTGTTACGAGTCTGAAAACTCGGGCGAGGTCTGACGTGGCGTGCCGTTTGATGCGGGCATGCGCCGCCTGCCTGCCGCCCTCACCGCCATCCTCGTCCTCTTCGCCAGCGCCGCCGCGCTCGCCCAATCCCCCGTCGGACGGGTGGGGCCGGACGTGCGCCAGACGGGCAACGGGCGCAAGCTGGACCCGGCCGGCCGCCTGACCCAGCTCGGCAACTTCCCGACCGGCTCGGCGCTCAGCCCCGACGGGCGCTTCCTGTGGGCGGTCGACTCCGGCCACGGCGCCGACGACGTCAAGGTCGTCGACGTCCGCTCGGGCGACGTCGTGCAGACGCTTCCGCTGCCCGGCGGCTACGGGGGCGTGGCGTTCGCCGCGGACGGGCGGCACGCCTTCGTGTCGGGCGAACCGAAGTCCGACGCCGACCCCCCGCCGCCCGGCGGCCCGGGCAAGGGCGAGCAGGGCGACGTCGCGCATGTCTTCGACGTCGACGCCGCGAGCGGCCGCGCGACCGAACGCGAGCCGATCACGCTCCCGTCCACCCAGGGCGGCTCGGGCCAGCAGAACTCGCTGCCGCCGGCATCGAAGGGCTGGCCGGAGGGTCTGGCGGCGACGCCGGACGGGCGGACGCTCGTCGTCGCGCTCAACCAGGCCGACCAGGTGGCCATCGTCGACGTCACGACGGGTGCCGCCAAGCTCGTCAAGGTCGGCAGGTACCCGTTCGGTGTCGCGGTTGCGCCGGACGGCACGACCGCCCTCGTCTCCAACGAGTACGACGGCACTGTCTCCTTCGTGGACGTCGCCGCTGCCAAGCAGGTCGCCAGTGTCGGCGTCGGCGGGGAGCGCGGCGACCGCAACGCCCACCCCGAGGCGATCGAGATCGACGCGGCGCGGGGCCGGGCGTACGTCGCGGTGGCCAACCGGGACGAGATCGCCGCGGTCGATCTCGGGGCGCGCAAGGTCGTCGACCGCGTCTCCGTCGCGCGGCACGAGGCCCTCGGCGCCCAGCCCGTCGGCCTGGCGCTCAGCCCCGACGCCTCGACCCTGTACGCCGCCGACGAGGGAGAGGATGCGCTCGCGGTGATCGACCTCGACGGCGCGGCGTCCCCGGCGGCGAGCCTCGCGCGCGCGGCGCGCGTCGGCCGTGCACGTCGCGTCGTGCGGGCGCACACGCCGCGCTGGGTGGCCTCGCGCGTGCGCCGTGCGCGGTCGGTCCGGCGACTGCGCGGCCCGGCCGTCCGGGCGTGCGGCGGCCCGTCGCGCGCCCAGGAGGCCCGCTACCTGCGCGCGGCGCTGCACGCCAGGCGGCTCGGCCGGCGCGCCCGCCGGCGCGCGATCGGGAGGGCGTACCGGCGACTGCCGGCGCTCGTGGCGTGCCGCCGCGCCGGCCGGCCGCTCGCGCCGGGCACGGTCGTCGCCGTGGGCGCGGCGACGAGGGACATGCGCCTGGTGGGCAAGATCCCGACCGCGAGCTTCCCGACCGACGTCGAGGCCACCGCGAACGGCCGCTCGATCGCCTGGATCGCGGCCAAGGGGTTCGGCGCCGGTCCCAATCCGGGCTTCGTCTTCGACGGCGCCAAGTCGCCCAGCGGCAACGTCAAGACGCCCTACGGCGAGTACGTGCCCGACAAGCTGCTGGGGTACGCCGGCGTGCTGGCGCCCCCGACCGCGGGCGAGCTGGCGGATCTGACGGCGCGGGCCGATCGCCACGCGGTGCCGGAGAACGCCAAGTCGCCACCGCCGGGCACCCCGCTGATCGCCGGCGGTCCGATCAAGCACGTCTTCTACGTCGTGCGCGAGAACCGCACGTACGACCAGGTCTTCGCGACCGACGCGCGCGGCGACGGCGATCCGCGCCTCGAGCTCTTCGACGACAACGACGTGCCGGGGCCGACGGGCGGCGTGACGCCCAACGCGCACGCCCTCGCCAGGCGCTTCCCGCTGCTCGACCACTTCTACGCCGACAGCGAGGTGTCGGTCGACGGCCACGTCATCACCGCGGGCTCGCTGGCCATCGACTACGTCCAGCGCGCGCTGCACGCCAACTACTCGGGCCGCGGCCGCGCGTTCGACTTCGGCGTGTTCCCGGTCACCTTCGGGCCCAACGCGTTCGTGTTCGACCAGGCGGCGCGCCAGGGCGTCTCGTTTCGCAACTACGGCGAGCAGGGCGGCGGCACGACGCCGTTCGCCGACGACGGGCGCCCGACGTACCGCGCGGTGGTCGCCAACACCGACCCCGCCTACCCCGGCCCGATCCAGATCGGCTGCCTGGCGCCTCCCGCCGGCGGCCCGCAGTGCACGCGCGACTCGAGCCCGACGCTGCCCGGCGGGGTGCCCGGCTTCTCGGCCAACAGCCGGATGGAGCTCTTCGCGCGCCAGTTCCAGGCCCAGGACGCCGCCGGCGAGGTCCCGGCCTTCAACTACCTGATCCTGCCCAACGACCACACGAACGGCACGACGCAGGGCGCGCCCACGCCGCAGGCGGAGATCGCCGACAACGACCTGGGGCTCGGGCAGCTCGTCGACCTGATCTCGCACTCGGACGTCTGGAAGGAGAGCGCGATCGTCGTCGTCGAGGACGACTCCCAGGACGGGGCCGACCACGTCGACGCGCACCGCATGCCGGCGTTCGTCGTCTCGCCCTGGGCGCAGCCGGGCGTCGTCTCGACGCGCTATGACCAGTACTCGGCGCTGCGCACGGCGGAGATCCTCGCCGGCTTGGAGCCGCTCTCGATCAACGACGCGCTGGCCACGCCGATGTACGACGCCTTCCGCACCGACGGCCAACCCGATACGCGGCCGTACGACGCCGTCACGCCGCAGCAGTCGCTGCTCGCGGTCAACGCCGCGGCGGCGCCGGGCTCCGAGCTCTCGGCGGCGCTGCCCTTCGACCGCCTCGACCTCGTGCCCCAGGCGCTGTCGGACCGGGTCCTGTGGGAGTCGGTGCACGGAGCCGCGACCGCGGCGCCCCCGCCCGGCCCCAACGCGTCGGCCGAGGAGCACGCCCGGGCGCTCGGCGCGCTGCGCGTCCTCCGGCGCGGCGGAGACGTGCGCACCTACCTCGAGCGCACGGGAGGCGAGGACGCTGACGGCTGAGCCTCCGCCCGCGCGGCGCGGCGGGCGAACACGACCCCGCCGATCGCCATGACGACCAGCACGGCGAACGCGATGATCGCCTCCGGGCGCGAGAGATCGCTGAGCGACCCGCCCAGCGCGGTGTAGGCGAAGGCGCGCGGGGCGCAGCCGATCGCCGTGGCGGCCACGAAGGAGCGCACGGCGATCGGCGCGAGCCCGGCGGCGTAGTTGACCAGCGTGTACGGCAGGCCGGGCGCCAGCCGGGCGTAGAGCACGGCCAGGAAGCCGCGCCGCCCGATCCACGCGCGCAGCCGCTGCACCCTTGGCGAGGCCACCTCCTCGACGGCGTCGTGGGCGATCCAGCGGGCCAGCGAGAACGCGAGCGTCGCGCCGGTCGTCGCCGAGACGATCGAGACCGGCGTGCCGAGCGCGGTGCCGAACAGCAGCCCCGACGCCCCGGCGAGCAGCGGGCCGGGGAACAGCGCGACAGTCAGCAGCGAGCTGACGGCGATGAAGACGAGCGGACCCGCCGCGCCGTAGCCGTCCACGTGGTCGCGCACGCCCTCCGCGGACAGGTCGAGGCTCGTCGTGACCACGACGAACGCGCCGGCGACGAGCAGCGCGAGCGCGGCCAGGCGAATCAACGGCGCGCCGCGGCGAACTGCGCTTCGGCCCGGCCGAGCTCGGTCTGCGGCTCGTCGCCGTAGCCCCACTCGCGCATGATGCGGTGCCAGTTGTTCCTGGCGCGCAGCTGCGCGAGGACGGCGAGCGTGAGCACCTCGAGCCGGCGCCCGAAGAGGTGCTCGGCCGGCAGGTTCTCGTGGCGCATCTGCTCGAAGTAGCGCGAGCGCGGGTCGCTCATGTCGATCACGACCTGGGTGGCGATGGCCGGCGTGAGCTGGACCTCCTCGTCAGTCGAGTACCACCACGTCAGGTCGCGGAACTGCTGCAGGATGACCTCGGCGGGGATCTCGCCGCGCGTCAGGAACCCGTGCTCGCGCAGGTCGGACGCCAGCTCGTCGGCGCGCCCCTCGACGCCCAGCCGGCCGAGGCGCAGCTCGCGCTGCGCCGCGCCGGGCTCCAGGCGCTTGAACAGGCCGAAATCGAGGAAGGCCATCCGCCCGTCGTCGAGCAGCACCATGTTCCCCGGGTGCGGGTCGCCCGAGAACATCTCCAGGCGGTACATCGAGCCGAAGTAGAAGCGGAAGATGATCTCGCCGATGCGGTCGCGGTCGCCCTCGGGCAGCTGCTTGAACTCCTCGAAGCCGCGCCCCGTGACGTACTCGCTGACGATCACCCGCTCGCGGCTGAGCGACGTCACGACGTCGGGCACGTAGATGAACGGGTGGCCGCGGTAGGCGCGCGCCATCGTGCGCTGGTTCGACGCCTCGAGCTCGTAGTCGAGCTCCTCGCCGATCCGTGTGCGGATCTCCTCGGCGACCGCGCGCACGTCCAGCCCGGGCGCGACCGACTTCATCAGCCGCAGGATCATCCCGAGGTTCTGCATGTCGGCGCGGACGGCCTCGGCCACACCCGGGTACTGCACCTTGACCGCCACCGTCCTGCCGTCGTCGAGGCGCGCCTTGTAGACCTGGCCGATCGACGCGGCCGCGACCGGCACCGGGTCGAAGGTCTCGAAGACGTCCTCGAGCTTCTCGCCGTACTCGCGCTCGATGACCTTCTTCATGTCCTTGAAGGAGACCTTCGGCGCCGCATCGCGCAGCTCGGCGAGCTTGGCCTGGAAGGCCTCGCGATGCTCGGGTGGGACCAGGCCGACGTCGAGGAAGCTCATGACCTGCCCGAGCTTCATCGCCGCGCCCTTCATGGTCCCCAGCGCGGCGACGATCTGCTCGGCCGTCTCGATCTGCCGGCGCTCGAGCGCCTGCGCGCGCTCCTCGTCGTCGCGCGTGACGTTGGCCGCGCGCGTGCCGAGCTGGCGCGCCGCCTGCCCCGCGGCCAGGCGCCCGACGCGCGCGGCGCGCGACCAGCGCGAGGTCGGCAGCCCGTCCTTGGACATCGCGCTCAGCCCCGCCGGACCTGCGAGCCCGGGACGATGTCGTCGCGGCCGTCGGGCCAGCGCACCCAGGCCTTGTGGCCGCCGTCGTAGTCCGGCGCCCACAGCACGAGCGTGGCGTCCTGGCCCCAGACCTGGCAGGGCTCGTCGCCCTCCTCGTCGAGCCCGCGCCAGAGGCGCACGAACGCGTTGCCGTCCCACTCGTCGCCGATCGTGGTCGGGTCGGTGTGGCCGGGCCGCACTCGCGTATCTGGCCGCAGCTTCATCAGCACTTCCATGATCGAGTGCTTGAGGTCGCCGAAGCTCGTCGACCCGGGCGCGCGCACGCCGCCGACCGAGCCCTTGAAGAGCGTGTCGCCCGTGAACACGTCCCCGCCGTTGACCACGAAGTTGAGCATCCCCGCGGTGTGTCCCGGGGTGAGCAGCGTCTCGACGTGCAGCCCGCCGACATCGACCGTCTCGCCGGGCTCGATCGTGCGGTCGACGCCGTCCAGCTGGGCCGCCTCGATCGGATGCGCCATGACCTCCGCGTCCTCCCACATGTAGGCCTCCGCCACGTGGTCGTGGTGGTGATGCGTGAGCAGCAGCGTCCCCACGTTCACGCCCAGGCGCTCGGCGGCGGCGAGCAGCGGAGCGCAGGGGCCGCCGGCGTCGATCACGATCGCCGAGCCGCCCTCCTC
>DASXRF010000252.1:0-1958 GCA_036506755.1 Solirubrobacteraceae bacterium
CGTCGGCATCATGCTGCCCAACGTCCCGTACTTCCCGATCGTCTACTACGGGATCCTGCGCGCGGGCGGCGTCGTGGTGCCGATGAACGTCCTGCTCAAGGGCCGCGAGGTGGCCTTCTACCTCGGCGACCCGAAGGCGAAGGTGCTGTTCGCGTGGGGCGACGTGGCCGGCCCGGCCGAAGAGGGCGCGCGCGAGGCGGGCGCCGAGGTCATCGTCGTCCGGCCCGGCGAGTTCGACGGCGTCCTCGCGTCCGCCGAGGCCGCGCCGGACGTCGCCGACCGGGTGGCGGAGGACACCGCTGTCATCCTGTACACGTCGGGCACGACCGGCAAGCCCAAGGGAGCGGAGCTCACGCACGGCAACCTGCGCCGCAACGTCGAGATCACCGCGGTGAAGCTCGTCGGCGCCCACGAGGACGACGTGGTCCTCGGCGCCCTGCCGCTGTTTCACTCGTTCGGCCAGACGTGCTCCATGAACGCGGCCGTCCGGGCGGGCGCGTGCCTGGACATGATCCCGCGCTTTGACCCCGGCAAGGCGCTGGAGATCATGCAGCGCGACGGCGTCACGGTCTTCCAGGGCGTGCCGACGATGTTCCACGCGCTGCTCAACCACCCGGAGCGCGAGCGCTACGACACCTCGCGCCTGCGCCTGTGCACGTCGGGCGGCGCGGCGCTGCCGGTCGAGGTCCTGCGCGGCTTCGAGGCGGCCTTCCGCTGCAAGGTGCTCGAGGGCTACGGGCTGAGCGAGACCTCGCCGGTCGCCTCGTTCAACCACCCCGACCGCGAGCGCAAGCCCGGCTCGATCGGCACCCCGATCGAGGGCGTCGAGATGAAGGTCTTCGACGACAAGGACAACGAGGTGGCCCAGGGCGAGGTCGGCGAGATCGTCATCCGCGGCCACAACGTCATGAAGGGCTACTGGAACCGCCCCGACGCGACCGAGGAGGTCATGCGCGGCGGCTGGTTCCACACCGGCGACATGGCCTACGTCGACGAGGAGGGCTACTTCTTCATCGTCGACCGCAAAAAGGACATGATCATCCGCGGCGGCTACAACGTTTACCCCCGGGAGATCGAGGAGGTCCTCTACGAGCACCCGGCGGTCTCGGAGGCCGCGGTCGTCGGCGTCCCCGACGAGAAGATGGGCGAGGAGGTCGGCGCCGCCGTGTCGCTCAAGCCGGGCGCCGAGGCCGACGCCGACGAGCTGCGCTACTTCGTCAAGCAGCGCGTCGCGGCGTACAAGTACCCGCGCAAGATCTGGTTCGTCGACGAGCTGCCCAAGGGCCCGACGGGCAAGATCCTCAAGCGCGAGATCGAGGTGCCCGAGCGGGTGAGCGCGAACTAACAGCGCCGGCGGGCCGCGGTGTTCTGCGACGTCGACGGCGTCCGGCTGTACTACGAGCGCCACGGCGCCGGCCAGCCCCTGCTGTGGATCACCGGCTTCACGATCAGCGCCGAGATCTTCCGGCCGGTGCTGCCGCTGTACGAGTCGCGCTTCGAGAGCATCGTCTACGACAACCGCGGCTCGGGGCGGTCCGGCGCGCCGATGCGGCTGACGTCGATGCACGAGCTCGCCGCCGACGCCGCGGGGCTGCTCGACCGGCTGGGGATCGGCAGCGCGCATGTGTACGGCGTCTCGATGGGTGGCATGGTCGCCCAGGAGCTCGCCCTGCGCTTCCCGGAGCGCGTCCGCGGGCTGATCCTCGGCGCGACGACGCCCGGCGGGCCGCTCGCGACGCTGCCGACGCTGCGCGAGCTCGCCGCGCTGGGCGCCGCGATGGCCGGCGGGGCGCGCCGGCCGGGGCGCCCGTGGCTGGCCGGCGCGGTGTTCTCGGCGGGCTTTCGCCGCGAGCGTCCCGAGCGGGTGCACGAGCTGCTCGTGCACTTCCGCCGTCACCAACCGCGACCGCACGGCGTCGCCGCGCACTGGTGGGCCAGCGTCTACCACGACACCGTCT
>DASXRF010000253.1:0-9102 GCA_036506755.1 Solirubrobacteraceae bacterium
TGGCCATCGCCCGCGCGCACCTCGGCCGCGACGACCTGGCCGTCGCCAGCTACCACATGGGCATCGGCAACCTGCGCCAGGCGCTCAGCATCTACGGCGCGCCGCGCGGCGTCCCCTACGTGCAGCTCTACTTCGACGCCACGCCG
The DNA here is from genome assembly GCA_036506755.1 of Solirubrobacteraceae bacterium. GTDB lineage: Bacteria > Actinomycetota > Thermoleophilia > Solirubrobacterales > Solirubrobacteraceae > DASXRF01. The sequence goes on from DASXRF010000253.1 coordinate 147, forward strand.
CTGCTCCACGAGGCCGCCCAGCAGTTCCTCGCGCGCCTGGGCGACGACTCGTCGACGTACCTCTGGCGGGTCCTCGCCGCCCGCGAGGTCATGCGGCTGCTGCGCGACGACCGCGGCGAGCTCGAGCGGCGCGCGCGGCTGCAGACCGCGCGCAACAGCGCCGAGGTGCTGCTGCACCCGCCCGACGACACCGAGACCTTCACCGACCCCGACGCCCTGGCCGGCGCCTACGACGACGGCGACCTCGTGACGCTGCCCGGCGCCTACCTGCGCGCCCACGGCGTCGCCGCCGACCGCGGCATGGGCGCGCTCGCCGCGACCGTCGGCGCCGACCCGGCGCGCTACCGCGGCCTGCGGCGCGAGGCGCTGGCCACGCTGGCCTACGTCGGCACCCAGGTGCGGCGCATCTCGCGGGCGCGCGCGCCGCTGCGCGTGACGAGCACGGTCCGCGACGAGCGCTACCAGCGGGCGCTGCTGGCCACCGACCCCGAGGCGACCGGCGGCTACAGCCTGCACACCACCGGCTACGCGTTCGACGTCGCGCGCGACTACGCGAGCCGCGAGCAGGCGCTCGCCTTCCAGGCCGTCCTCGACCGCCTGACCGCGCTCAACCTCATCGCCTGGGTTCGCGAGCCGGGCGCGATCCACGTCACGGTGGCGAGCGACGCCCAGCGGCTCGAGGAGCCGATGGGCGTTCAGCCGGGTTAGAGGCCGCGGGTCTCGAGCCGGATGACGCCGAGGCGGCGCGGCTTGTCGCGCCCGAGCTCGCTCCAGGGCACGATGGCGACGTCGACGGTCGGCGCGTGCAGCTTCGCGTCGTCGAGCGCGAACTCGAGCGTGCCCGTCTCCCCGGTGTGGGCGGCGACCGGGAGCTTGGCGCTCGCGTACAGGCGACGGCCGTCCTTGACGTAGATCTGGCGGCCGGCGGCGTTGAACGTCTCGTGGTTGGCGGTCGCGTTGCGCACGCGCACGCGCAGCGAGAGGCGGCCGTCGGCGATAGCCGCCCGCATGATCCGCGCCTGGATGCCCGGCAGCAGGACCGGCTTGTCGCCGGCGACGAGGGTGAGCGTCGCGCTGCTCGTGCGGCATGTGACCCGCTCGGTCAGGCGGCCCTCGGTGACGCCCGCGCACGAGCGGACGTCCGGCGCGCGGGCCGCCTGGCGGGTCGGAGCCGGCGCCGCCGGTTGCGACGAGCTCCCGCCCCCGGAGAGCAGGACCACGGCGAGGCCCACAGCGGCGACCACGGCCACGATGAGGACCTCGGCGCGCTCGACGCCGACGCGGTTGCCCCATGCCCACTGATACAGCCTGCGCATCGCACGCCAGGATAATCCGGCGCTGAGGTCGCGCGCCGGATTCTGGACGGATATTCGGCCGTCAGCCCTGCGGGGTGCCCATCGGCTCGCGCAGCCCCGGCATCGCGCCCGGCACCGCGCGGCCCTCGAGCAGGTCCTTCGCGCGCGCGACGACGTTGTCGACGCTGAAGCCGAGCTCCTCGAGGACCTCGAGCCCGGGCGCCGAGGCGCCGAAGCGCTCGAGCGACACCTCCGCGTCGACCCACTTCGACCAGCCCATCGCCACGCCGGCCTCGACGGACAGCTTGGCCACGTCGGCGGGCAGCACGCCCGCGCGGTAGTCCTCGTCCTGGTCGGCGAACAGCTCCCAGCTCGGCATGGAGACCACGCGCGTCGGGATGCCGTCGCCCTGCAGGACGTCGCGCGCGCGCACGCACAGCGACAGCTCGGAGCCGGTCGCGACGAGGACGAGCTGCGGGTCGCCGTCGGCGTCCTCGAGCACGTAGGCCCCGCGCCGCACGCCATCCTTGCCGCGCTCGCGCGCGGACTCGAGCACGGGCAGGTCCTGGCGCGAGAGCGCGAGCGCCGCCGGCCCGGTGCAGTGCTCGAGGATCGCCTGCCATGCGTACGCGGTCTCCCACGCGTCACCCGGGCGGATGAAGGTCAGGCCGGGAATCGCGCGCAGCGCCGCGTAGTGCTCGATCGGCTGGTGCGTGGGGCCGTCCTCGCCGAGGCCGACCGAGTCGTGGGTGTAGACCCAGGCGCAGCGCAGGTGGCTGAGCGCCGACAGGCGCAGCGCCGGGCGCATGTAGTCGGCGAACTGCAGGAACGTCGAGCCGTAGGGGCACAGGATGCCGCCGTGCGCCGCCATCCCGTTGACCGCGGAGCCCATGCCGTGCTCGCGCACGCCGAACTTGATGTTGCGCCCGTGCGGCGTCGTCGGGTTGAACAGCGCGGACTTCGGGAACTCGGTCTTGGTCGACTCCGACAGGTCGGCCGCGCCGCCGATCATCGTCGGCGTCAGGTCCTCGAAGGCGGCCATGACCTTCTGGCCGGCGGCGCGCGTGGCGAGCTTGTCCTTGCCCCAGTCGATGTTCGCCAGCGCCTCATCGATGCCGGGCATCGGCTGCGGCTTGGAGCCCCAGACGGCGTCCCACTGTCGTGCGCGTGCCTCGTGCGTGTTGCGCCACGCCTCGAAGCGCTCGGTCCACTCGCCCTCCAGGCGCGCGCCGCGCTCGCTCTGGTCGAAGTGCTCGTAGACGCCGTCGGGCACGACGAACGTCTTGTCGGGATCCCAGCCGAGGATCTCCTTGGTCGCGCGCACCTCGTCCTCGCCGAGCGGCGAGCCGTGCGCCTTCGACGTGCCCTGCTTGTTCGGGGCCGGCCAGCCGATGATGCTGCGCACCTTGATCAGCGACGGGCGCTCCTCCTCGTCGATGGCCGCGTGGATCGCGCGCGACAGCTCGTCGAGGTCGTTGACGTCGTCGACCTTCAGCGTGTGCCAGCCGTAGGCCTCGAAGCGCCTGGTGACGTCGTCGGAGAACGTCTCCGCCGTCGGCCCGTCGAGCTGGATGTTGTTGTCGTCGTAGAGGTAGATGAGCCGGTCGAGCCTGAGGTGGCCGGCCAGGGAGGCGGCCTCGTGCGAGAGGCCCTCCTGCAGGTCGCCGTCAGAGCAGATGGCGAACACGCGGTGGCTCTGCAGCTCGGCGCCGAAGTGGGCGCGCAGGAACCGCTCGGCGATCGCCATGCCGACGCCGTTGGCGAAGCCTTGGCCGAGCGGTCCGGTGGTGACCTCGACGCCGGGTGTGACGTTGTGGGGGTCGCGCTCGGGGTGCCCCGGCGTCTTGGAGCCGAGCTGGCGGAAGTTCTTGATCTCCTCCATGGGCAGGTCGTAGCCCGCGAGGTGCAGCGTGGCGTAGAGCAGCATCGAGCCGTGCCCGGCGGAGAGCACGAAGCGGTCGCGGTCGGGCCACTCCGGGTTCTTCGGGTTGTGGCGCATGAACCGCGTGTAGAGGAGGTAGGCGGCCGGGGCCATCGCCATCGGCAACCCGGGGTGGCCGCTGTTGGCCTGCTCCACCGCGTCCATCGACAGGGTGCGGATCGTGTCGATGCAGAGGCGGTCGATGTCGACCGTCGCGGGGGCGTGCTGCTCGGTCGTGGTCATGCGCGGAGGCTACCCCTGATCGGGGGCCGATAGCGTTCCGCCGCGATGGACGTCGTGCGCACGCCAGACGAGCGCTTCGCCGGGCTTCCGGACTTCCCGTTCGAGCCCCGCTACCGCGACTGGGACGGGCTGCGCCTGGCGCACGTCGACGAGGGCGACGGCCCGCCCGTCGTCTTCTTCCACGGCGAGCCGACGTGGTCGTTCCTGTGGCGCAAGGTCATGCCCGCGATCCGCGACGCGGGCTTTCGCTGCATCGCGCCCGACCTGCCCGGCTTCGGCCGCTCGGACAAGCCGGCGGACCTCGGCTGGTACTCGTACGACCGCCACACCGCGGCGGCCAAGTCGCTCGTCGAGGCGCTCGACCTGCGCGGCGCGACCGCGGTCGTGCATGACTGGGGCGGGCCGATCGGGCTGCGCACTGCCGTCGAGCTGGCCGACCGCTTCGACCGCCTCGTGATCACCGACACCGGCCTGTTCACCGGCCACCAACGCATGACGGATGCCTGGATGGCCTTCCGCGACTTCGTCGAGCGCACCGAGGACCCGCCGATCTCGATGCTCGTGCGCCGCGCGTGCTTCCGCGACCCCGGCGACGAGGTGGCGGCCGCCTACGACGCGCCGTTCCCCGAAGCGCGGGCGAAGGCCGGCGCGCGCGCCTTCCCGCTGCTCATCCCGCTGCAGCCCGACGCGCCGGGCGCCGAGGCCGGCCAGCGCGTGCTCGAGGCGCTGCGCTCGGACCGCCGCCCGACGCTGATGCTCTGGGCCGACAACGACCCCGTCCTCACGCTGAAGACCGGCGAGCGCTTCGCCGAGGCGATCGGCCGCGAGGCGCCGCAGGTCGTGGCGAACGCCTCGCACTTCCTCCAGGAGGACGCGGGCCCGGAGATCGGCGAGCGCGTCGCCGACTGGCTGCGCGCCGGCTGAGCCGCCCTCAGCGGACGTCGCCCGCCGGGGCGCAGACGACCCGCACGTGCACCGCGACGTCGCCGTCACCGCTGTTGGAGACGACGACCGCCCAACCCTCGTTGCCCGGCGCCGTGCCGCCGCGCGCCGCGGGGTACGAGTCGAGGATCGCGAAGTCGCCGGGAAGGACGCGCGCGCTCTCCGGCGACTCGGCGCCGCCGCCAAGGGCGTGCAGTCCGGCCGGGCAGTCGACGTGGCCCGTGCTGGTGTCGTCGACGGGCGCCGTGAACGTCGCGACGTTGTAGTCGAGCGTCCCGAAGGCGTCCTTGCCGTTGGACCCGGCCGCGCCGCTGGCCCCGGCGGTCCCGTTGGCGCCGTCCCGGCCGCCCTCCCCCGGCGCGCCGGGGTTCACCGTCTGTGAGCCCGCCGAGATGCTGCCGCGGAAGTCGCGCGCCGTCAGGGAGTGGTTCTTGACGTCGGCGCCGGTGATCGAGCCGTCCCTGATCTGCTTGCCGCTGATCATGGTCAACGCGGTCGCGCCGCCGGCACTGGAAAGGACGAGCGCCACGATCGCGATCGGGAGGGCCGGCGAGGGGAGTCGTTGGAGACGTGCCTTCATGGGGAGGCACAAGCCTGAGCGATGGTGACCACCGCGGGGAGGGCGAGGGCTCGCCTTTCCGGGGTGCTGAAGCGCGCAACGAACCTGCCCAAAGCTGCAACCGGCGAGGCGGCCCGGGCATGGCGAAGCCGGGCCCACGCGGTGAAGGCGCGCGAGCCCGGCGTCCGGCGACTGCTACTGGCGCTTGACGTCCTCGCAGTCGGAGGCGATGGAGTCGTTCTTGTCGGCGATCACCGTGTCGTCACCCCCGTTGCAGGCGACGAAGTCCTTGGTCTTGTCGCGGACCTCGATGCGGTCGTCGTCGGAGCCGCCCGAGATGTGGTCGGACTCGCTGCCGCCCTTGATGCGGTCCTTCCCGAGGCCGCCCATGATGCGGTCGGAGCCGCTACCGCCCTCGATACGGTCGTTGCCGTCGCCGCCGCTGAGCGTGTCGTCGCCGCTGTCGCCGCGCAGACGGTCGTTGTCACCGTCACCGCGGATGTTGTCGTCGCCCGGGCCGCCCCGGAGGTCGTCGCGCTCGCCGAAGTCGTCGTCCTCGGTGCAGTAGGTGGGGTCGGTCGCACCGGGCGGGCACTCGCCGTCCCCGTGGATCGTGTCGTCGTCCTCGTCACCGCGGATCTGGTCGTGGCCATCGAGGCCCCAGAGGTCGTCGTTTCCCTCCAGGCCCTTGATGTGGTCGTCCCCGGTGGTCCCCACGATGAAGTCGGGACCGTCGGTCCCGTTGAAGTTGTCCGCGACCGCGACGACCGCGAACGTGGCGAGGCCCAGGACGCTCACCACAAGTACGGCAACGATCAGCCTTGCCTTTGACATCGAGACTCCCTCCAGAGCAATCGGCGTGCCCGGGCGCCGAGCCCGGCTTTGTCGGACCTCAATACGGGGTTTCCCCCGAAAGGCTGACAAGTAGCTAGCTGGCGGCCTTCTCGGGCAGCTGCTCGGGCTCGGCGCCGGGCTCGAGCCCCGGCTCCGAGTGGGCGGCGCGCAGCTCGTAGCCGCTGCGCGCCTGCATGTCCGCGTCCCAGATCACGCGGTCGGCCTTGAAGGCGCGCGCGATCGCCTCGCGCCCGCGGCGCGGCAGGACGCCGGTGACCGTCGAGATCGCCTGCGCCGACTTCGGGACCCAGACGTCGAAGCGGCCGGTCTGCAGCGCCTCGAGCGTCGCCGCGGCCACCTCCTCGGGCGTGAGGATCTTCGAGGCGCGCGACGCCTCGAGCCCGGTGCCCAGCTCGGTCGCGACGATGTTGGGCATCACGACGCTGACGTCGATGGCCGCGTCCATGTTGTGCAGCTCGCCGCGCAGCGCCTCGCTGAGCCCGACCACGGCGTGCTTGGTCGCGACGTAGGTGGCGATCCCCGGGATGCCGAACTTGCCGGCCTGCGAGGCGACGTTGACGATGTGACCGCGGTTGCGCGGCAGCATCCGCGCCAGTGCGACCTTGGCCCCGTAGATGACGCCGTGGACGTTGATGTCGACCTGGCGGTGCGCGGTGGCGTCGTCCTCGTCGACGAACCGGCCCACGGGCATGATCCCGGCGTTGTTGACGAAGACGTCGATGGGCCCGAGCTGGCGCTCGACCTCGTCGGCGAAGTGCTCGACCGACTCGCGCTTGGTGACGTCGAGCTCGATCGCGATCGTCCCGCGGCCCAGCTCATCGGCCGTCCGCTGCGCGGTGACGACGTCGACATCGCCGATCGCGACCCGCATCCCCTCGCGCAGGAACGCCTCGGCCATCGCCCGACCGATCCCTCGGGCGCCGCCGGTGATGGCGGCCACCTGTCCGGTCAGGATTCGAGGCTGCTTGGCCATAGGGACGTCCTCCTCCGGTTGGGACACACCTTGTTGACGCCGCGTCAGAGCGTATCGGGGAGGAATCTGCCCTCGCGCCAGCGGCCTGGAATCCTTCGCGGCCATGGCGAGCGTCGCGATCGTGCACGACTACCTCAACCAGAAGGGCGGGGCCGAACGGGTCGCGCTCGAGCTGGCCCGCCACTGGCCCTCGGCGCCGATCTACACCGCGCTGTACCGGCCGGACTCGACGTTCCCGGAGTTCCACGACCACGACGTGCGCACGTCGTTCCTGGACCGGGTCCCGGTCGACGCCGCCTTCCGCACGCTGTTGCCGCTCTACCCCGCGGCCTTCCGCTCGCTGGGCCGCCTCGAGCACGACCTCGTCGTCAGCAGCTCCTCGGGCTGGGCCCACGCCGTGCGCACGGCGCCCGGCTCGTTCCACGTCGTCTACTGCCACGCCCCCGGGCGGTGGCTGTACAGCACCGAGCGCTACGTCCGCCGTGGCGCCCAGCGGTTGCTGCTGGCTCCCGTGCTCGCGCCACTGCGGGCGTGGGACCGCCGGGCGGCCGCACGCGCGAACCTGTACATCGCCAACGCGGAGGGCATCAGGCGCCGGATCCGGGACATCTACGGGATCGACGCCGCGGTGGTCCACCCGCCCGTTGACGTCGACCGCTTCCGCGCGCGACCGCCGGGCGAGCGGCTCCTGGTCGTCTCGCGGCTGCTGCCCTACAAGCGCGTCGACCTGGTCGTTGAGGCGGCCACGCGCGCCGGCCTTCCGCTCGACGTGGTCGGCACCGGGCCGGACCTCGACCGCCTGCGCGCGCTCGCCGGCGCGAATGTGAGCTTTCACGGGCGACTCGACGACGCCGAGATCACCGAGCTCATGGAGGGCTGCCGTGCGCTCTGCCTGCCCGGCGAGGAGGACTTCGGGATCACGCCGGTGGAGGCGATGGCCGCCGGCAAGCCCGTCGTCGCGTTCGCGGCCGGCGGGGCGCTCGAGACGGTGGTCGACGAGGTCACCGGGCTCCTCTTCCGCGAGCAGACGGCCGATGCCCTCCTCGCCGCGGTGCGCCGTCTCGACGACCTCGACCTCGACCCGGAGGCGGTGCACCGCCACGCGCGGCGCTTCGCCCCCGACGCGTTTCGCCGCCGGCTCGACGAGGTGATCGACGCCGCGCTCGAAGGACGCCGCGCTACGCGCCCTCCGGCTCGAGCCACGCGCGCAGCCGTTTGAGCCCGCGGTAGATCCGCGCCTCGGCGGTCGTCCGGTTCGTGCCGGTGATCCGGGCCACCTCCTTGACCGGCAGGTCGCCGCCGTAGCGCAGGGCGACGGCCTCGCGCTCCTCCTCGCTGAGCGTCATCAGCGCCGCGAGCAGGTCCTCGCGGTCGTGGAAGGAGTCCGCCCGGTCGGGCTCGACATGGTCCGGCTGGCCGACGCGCGCGAGCGCCCGGCTCTCGGCGGCCTGGCGGCGCACGTGGTCGGTGAGGCAGTTCAGCGCGATCGTGTACAGCCACGTCTTCTCGCTGGCCTTGCGGGGATCAAACGGCCGCCGCGCGCGCAGCACCCGCTCGAAGGTGTCGGCGAGCAGGTCCTCGGCCAGCGCCCGGTTCCCGGTCCGGTACGTCAGGTAGCCGAGCAGCGGCTCGGCGTGCTCGGCGAAGAGGCGCTCGAAGTGCTCCGGGCGCATTGGTCGCGTACAGGTTGTCGGAAAGTGGCGCGCTTGTTCGTAGAAGGGGTATGCGCGACCACCACGACGACATCCCGGACGACCTGCGTCCGGTCGCCGCATGGCTCCGCGACGAGCGCCCTGCGCCCTCGCCGCTCGAGCTGGATCAGATCAAGCTGCGCGCGCGGGCCAAAGCGGACCGGCGCGCTCGAATCCAAGGACGGAAGATGAAGCTGAAGAGCCTCCTGGCGACCGTGCTCGCCGCGGGCCTGGTCGCCGGTGGTGCCGGCGGCGTGATGGCCGCGTCGGGCACCTTCACGAGCCACAAGAGCGCCGCGTCGAGCCAGTACAAGCCCGGCAAGGGCTGCGGCGACAAGAACCACATCCACGAGCGCGAGAACGAGTGCAAGAAGCCGCCGAAGTGATCGCGGCTTAGCCTGGATCCACCGATTCTCGCGGCGCGAGACGCCCGGATGCCGTCGTCATACGGCTTCGGCCGCGAACCTAAGGGGTCAC
>DASXRF010000254.1:0-12886 GCA_036506755.1 Solirubrobacteraceae bacterium
GTCGCCCAGAAGCTCAACATCGCCTGCTCGGGCGCGGTGACCGCGAACATCTGGCGCGCCCAGAGCGGCGGGCAGACGTTCAAGGGTGAGCTGCCGCAGGCCGACCAGCTGGCGACGCTCGCGCGGCAGGTCAACGTCAAGCTGGTCGTGCTGTCGATCGGCGGCAACGACCTCGGCTTCGCCGACATCGTCGCGGCGTGCGTGACCGCGTACCTCACCAACGGCGCGCCGTGCAGGACGACGCAGGACGCCCCGCTGCGGGCGAAGATGCCGACGGCGATGGCCAACGTCCGCAAGGCGATCGACGAGATCCGCTTCGCGCTGGCCGGCGCCGGCTACGGTCCCTTCGACTACCGCCTCGAGCTGCAGAGCTACCCGTCGGTGATCCCGCGCGCGGCCGAGAACCGTTACGCCGAGGCCGACAAGGCGTCGCGCGGCGGGCTGGGCGGCTGCCCCTTCTACGACACGGACTCCGACTGGGCGCGCGACATCGTCGTCCCGCTGATCTCCGACAACCTGAAGGCGGCCGCGTTGGCGCGGGCCGCGCAGTTCATCGACCTGCGCGACGCGTTCCAGAGCCGCGAGATCTGCGCCAAGACGACGGCGCTCGCCAGCCCGACGTCGCCGCCCTCGCCGACGACGAGCGACTGGGGGCGCTTCCTCTCGGGCGTCACGCCGGTCCAGGGGGACCTCCAGGAGGCGATCCACCCCAACGCGTACGGGCAGAAGGCGCTCGGCACGTGCCTGCAGCTGGTCTTCAGCGCCGCGCCGTTCGACGCCTCCCATCCGAACGCCAAGGGCTACGCGTGCAAGAACGCGCCGGGCGGCGACACGAGCGCGATGTCGATCACGCCGACCACATGACTGCTCCATGACGCCTCTGTCATGAAGCGAGGAATCGACGGCTCCGCGGCGCACACTGCGGAGCATGTCGGTTCGTCTCACGCCCACTACCGCCGCCGGCCGGTTCAGCGCGAACGCCAGCCGCGCCGCGGACACCGCGCTCGTCGCCTTCCGCGGTGAGCTCGACATCGCCGCGCTGCCGTGCGTGGATGCCACGATCGACGCCCTGCTCGACAGCGGCGTCCGCGACCTGCTCGTCGACCTCGAGCGCGTCACCTACCTCGACGCCGCCGGCGTCGGCGCGCTGGTCCGCGCCGCCCACGTGGCGCACGCGCTCGGCGCGCGCGTGTACGTCTTCCGCGCCCGCGGCAGGCCGCGCGAGGTCCTCGACTGGGCCCGCGCGCGCTGCCCGGTCGCGGGCCTCTGAACCGCGCGCCCTTTACCCCGGACGTCATCGACAGCGCGACCTCGCGCTGCGACGGTCCGCCGCGTCACCGCTCAACCAAGGAGGACGCCATGACCGACGTCGCCACCGTCGTCGACGGCTACATCGCGATGTGGAACGAGGCCGACCCCGAGCGCCGGCGCTCGATCATCGCCGAGACCTGGGCCGACGACGCGGCCTACCTGGATCCGCTCATGTCGGGCGAGGGGGCGGACGGGATCGACGCGATGGTCGCCGGCGTGCAGGAGCGCTTCCCGGGCCACCGCTTCGAGCTCTCCGCCGGGCCGGACGCCCACCACGACCGCGTCCGCTTCGCCTGGCAGCTCTACGGGCCGAACGGCGGCGGCGCGGTCGCGGCCGGCGTCGACTTCGCCACCCTCGCGAGCGACGGCCGCCTGCGCGCGGTCACCGGCTTCCTCGAGCCGGCGGGCGCGTAGCAGGCCTCCGCGCCGGGGCGGCCCGCCGGGCCGCCCCGGCGCCTCTCGATGGACGGATGTTCGATGCGCGGTGCGCATCGCGCGACGCAGGGGTGGGAACGATTCGCCCCGACCCGTGGGCAGGGGCTCGTCGGGTCGCTCGTTTCCCTCAGTCACGACCTCTTGGGAGGAGAGTGCCGTGCGCGTTCCCGCGTCCATCCCGATCACCGGTGCCGCCCTGGCCGCGTGCGCCTTCGCGACGCCGGCGGCGGCGGCGCCGGCCAGCGTGGCGGTCCAGAACGACAGCTTCAACCCCAACAGCGTCGCCGTCACCGCCGGCGAGGCGGTCACCTGGAACTTCATGGAGGGCGGGCACAACGTCGACGTCTACTCCGGGCCGGAGACGTTCAAGAGCACGAGCGGCAAGGACTCCAGCGGCACCTCGTTCGCGCACACGTTCAACGCGGCGGGGACCTACAAGTACATCTGCGACTACCACGGCTCGATGAAGGGGACGGTCGTCGTCAACGCGGCGCCCGCCACGACGCCGCCGCCGTCGAGCAGTCCGCCGCCGTCGGGCAGCCCGCCGCCGTCGACGAGCCCGAGTCCCGGCGCGAGCCCGAGCCCGAGCCCCGACCAGCCGAGCGGCCTGGAGCCGAGCACGTCGCTCGGGAGCACGCAGGCCGGCGTCGACGCCGCCCCGCCGACGGTCAGCGCGCTGCGCTTCCGGGGCGACGCGCTGCGGCTGCGGCTCTCAGAGGACGGCCGCCTCGTCGTGCGCTACGTCCGCGTCGGCGCCCCGGGCCACGTCGTCCACAAGCGGATCGTGCGCGCGCGCAAGGGCACGGTGTCCCTCGAGTTGCGCCGCTGGATGCGCGCCGGGCGCTATCGCGTCCACGTCATGGCCTTCGACGCCGCGGGCAACGCCTCGCGCCCGGCGCGCACGCGGCTCAGCCTGCGCCGCTAGGCAGGCCGGCGCATCGAGCGCGAGCGGGGCGGCTGACGGAAGCCGCCCCGCTTGTCGCTCAGCGGTTGACGGTCGCCATCCCCGTGCGGTCGTAGCGGTCGCCCGCCGCCTGCGGGACCTCGGCGTCGATGCGCGCGAGATCGTCGGCAGTCAACCGGACCGCGGCGGCGGCCACGTTCTCCTCGAGGTAGGTCCGGCGCTTGGTGCCCGGGATCGGCACGACGTCGTCGCTCTGCGCGAGCACCCAGGCGAGCGCGAGCTGCCCGGGCGTGCACCCCTTCTCGGCGGCCAGCTCCTCGACCTTGGCGACGAGGCGCAGGTTCTGCTCGAGCGCCTCGCCCTGGAAGCGCGGGCCGTGGCGGCGGAAGTCGGTCTCGTCGAGCTGGTCGGGCGACTTGAAGCGGCCCGACAAGAAGCCGCGCCCGAGCGGCGAGTACGCCACGAAGCCGACGCCCAGCTCGCGGCAGGCCGGCAGGATCTCGGCCTCGACGTCGCGCGTCCACAGCGAGTACTCGGTCTGCAGCGCGGTGATCGGGTGCACGGCGTGCGCGCGGCGCAGCGTCTCGGGCGACGCCTCGCTCAGCCCGAGGTGGCGCACCTTGCCCTCGGCGACGAGCTCGCCCATCGCGCCCACGGTCTCCTCGATCGGCGTGCCGGGGTCGACGCGGTGCAGGTAGTAGAGGTCGACGTGGTCGGTCCCGAGGCGCTCGAGCGAGCCCTCGATCGAGCGGCGCACGTTCTCCCGCGAGCCGTCGAGCACGCGGTTGGTCGGGTTGTCCTCGGTCGGGGCGAAGCGGATGCCGAACTTCGTCGCGAGCACGACGTCGTCGCGGCGCCCGGCGATCGCCCGCCCGACGAGCTGCTCGTTGGTGAACGGCCCGTACATCTCGGCGGTGTCCAGGAACGTGCAGCCGAGCTCGAGCGCGCGACGGATCGTGGCGAGCGCCTCGTCCTCGTCGGTGGTCCCGTAGAAGGCCGACATCCCCATGCAGCCGAGGCCGATCTCGGACACGGAGAGCGCCCCGAGGCGGCGTTGCTTCAGCGTGGCGGTCATGCCCGGCACCCTAACCGTCCGCCGTTCGTGGCAGGGTGCCCTGATCGTGGCGCTCGGCGACGAGGACGCACTCCTGCCCAGGAAGGGCGCGCCGGTGAACCTGGTGGTCGACGACGTGCGCGTCCGCGCGCACATCGTCGGGGCCGCCGAGGGGCGCCTCGAGCTGGCGGCGAGCGTCATCCCCGAGTCGCTGCGCCTCGCCGGGTCGGCGGACGCGCGGATCGAGTTCGTCGCCGACCGCGGCCCGTGCCGGCTGCTCGGCTCGGCGGCGCTCGCCTCCCGCACGGCGACCGAGCGCCAGCCCGGCCTCAACGTCCTCTTCGCCCACGACAGCCCCGGCCAGCTTCTGCTGCGCGGCGACCGCGTCCGGGCGCGGGTCGAGACCGAGATCGAGGTGCACGTCCGCGGGCTCTCCAAGCGCACCCACACGCGCGACCTGCGCGCCGGCGGCGCGCTCGTCCAGGGCCCGCTCGAGGCCCAGGTCGGCGACAACGTGCGCTACTCGGTCCGCGTGCCCGGCCGGCGCGAGAGCGTCGAGGGGTTCGCGCGCGTGGCGCGCGTCACCGAGGAAGGCGACGTGGCGATCCAGTTCGGCGACCTCGACGAGGACGACCGCGCCGACATCATGCTCGCGGTCTTCCAGGCCCAGCGGGAGGGCGCTCGCTGACGGGCGCGCCCGCGGCGTGGCGATCGCTGCCGGGCGCGCGCACCCAGCCCGGCCGCGCCCAGCCGGCGACGATGCCGACGCCGAAGGCCAGCGCGAACAGGGTTCCGCGCACGAGGCTCGTCAGTCGCTGGTCGTTCGCCGGCCACACGCGCCCAGCGTCGCGTGACGCCGCACCGCCGGCAACGGCGAAACTCGCGCCGCTCGGTGCAAGATCTTGCGAGGTTAGCCGCGCGCGAAGGGCCGGCTGAGCAGGGAGACCTGGATGTGGAAGACGACGTCCTCGAGCTCGGGCAGCTGCGCGGTGCGGCCCTCGACGACCCAGGCCGAGACGACCTCGTTGGTGGCGCCGACCGCGGCGAGGTAGAGCTCGTCGGGCAGCCGCGGCGCGCCGGGGACGGACTCGACGAGCTCGCGCGCGAGCACGGCGAACTGGCGGTGCACGGCGCGGCGGCGCTCGATCGCCGCCGGTCCGGCCGCGTTGACCTCGATCAGGAACGTGCGGGCGAACGCCGGCTCGGCGGCCAGCGTCTCCAGGTACGCGCGGATGCGCGCGCGCGTGACGGCGAGCACGTCGCCGCCGCCGCCGTCCGCGGTGTGGACCGTCCCGAGCAGCACCTCGACGCCCACCTCGTAGGCGGCCAGGAAGCAGTCGAGCTTGTCGCGGAAGTGCTCGTAGAACGTCTTGCGCGAGACGCCGGCGCGGGCGATCACGTCGGCGACGCTGACCGCGCCGTAGCCCTTCTCGGCCACCGCCTGCGCCATCGCGTCGAGCAGGCGCGCGCGCTGCGACGCCTCGACCACGTCGCGCGCCAGGCCGTGCGGCCCGCGCGGCAGGACGCGGAGGAACGGGCTGTCGGCGGAATCCGGGAGTGCCATGGCGTGATGTGGGAAACATCACTGTACACTTCCTGGGACCCGTGTCTCCTACCCGGCGGTCCCTCCCATGACTCCCACCGCAGCGACCGAGCCCGACCGACCCTCGCGCGCCAGCGCTCCGCTGCTGCGGATCATGCTCGCCGCGCTCACCGCGATCCTGGCCGTCAACCTCTACACCGGCGCGCCGCTGCTGGCCATCTGGGCCGGCTCCCGCGTGCAGAACGGCACCCAGCTGACGATGGGCACCGTCGGCGTGGTCATCGGCGTGCTCGTCGTGAGCGTGTCGATCCTCGTCTTCCTGCTCGTGCGCGTCGAGGCCGCCTACAAGTCGCTGACCGACCAGCCGACCAAGCGCCGCGTCTCGCCCTGGCTGCGCAGCATGCGCGCCGAGCGCGAGGAGTACGAGCGCCGCCCGCTCAGCGGCTTCGAGAAGGCGCTCGTCATCTCGGTCGTCGTGGCGGTCGCCGCCTTCGAGGTCTGGTTCTTCTTCTTCTCCGGCTCGCCGATCGGATGACGCAGGCGGACGTCGCGATCATCGGCTCGGGCTTCGCCGGCCTGGGCATGGCGATCCGGCTCAAGCAGGCCGGACGCGACGACTTCGTGGTCTACGAGCGCGGCGAGGACGTCGGCGGGACGTGGTGGTTCAACTCCTATCCCGGCTGCCAGTGCGACATCCCGTCGCACCTGTACTCGTTCTCCTTCGCGCTGAACCCGGAGTGGAGCCGGACCTACTCCAAGCAGGAGGAGATCCAGCGCTACCTCCGCGACTGCGCCGAGCGCTACGACGTCACGCGCCACATCCGCTTCCACACCAACGTCGACGGCGCCGAGTGGGACGAAGACGCCCAGCGCTGGCGGCTGGAGACGAGCGAGGGCGCCGCGGTCGCGCGCGTGCTGGTCGCCGGCTTCGGCCCGCTCAGCGAGCCGTCGATCCCCGACCTCCCCGGTCTCGACTCGTTCCGGGGCACCACGTTCCACACCGCCACCTGGAACCACGACCACGACCTGACCGGCCGGCGCGTCGCGGTCCTCGGTACCGGCGCCTCGGCGATCCAGGCCGTGCCGGAGATCCAGCCCCTCGTCGAGCGGTTGCACGTCTTCCAGCGCACGCCGCCGTGGGTCGTCCCGCACCGCGACCGCCCGATCACCGCACTCGAGCGGCGCCTGTACCGCGCACTGCCGGCGCTGCAGCGCCTCGTGCGCAACAACGTCTACTGGCTGCGCGAGGCGCTGGTCCCCGGCCTGGCCTTCAACCCCAAGCTCCAGCGCGGCGTCCAGAAGCTCGCCGAATCGCACCTGCGCAAGCAGGTGACCGATCCCGAGCTGCTCGAGAAGGTCATCCCCGACTACGTCATCGGCTGCAAGCGGATCCTGCCGTCCAACGACTGGTATCCGGCCCTGTGCCAGCCCAACGTCGACCTCGTGACCAGCGGCATCCGCGAGGTCCGCGAGCACGCGATCGTCACCGGCGACGGCACCGAGATCCCGGTCGACACGATCATCTTCGGCACCGGCTTCCACGTCACCGACATCCCCATGGCCTCGCGCGTGCGCGGACGCGCCGGCCGGACGCTCGACGACGTCTGGCAGGGCAGCGCGCAGGCCTTCCGCGGCACCACGGTCAGCGGGTTCCCGAACCTCTTCATCCTGCTGGGCCCGAACACCGGCCTGGGCCACAACTCGGTCGTCTACATGGCCGAGTCGCAGCTCAACTACGTCATGGACGCGCTGCGGCTCATGCGCGAGCGCGGCGTCGAGAGCGTCGACGTCCGGCCCGAGGTCCAGGAGCGCTACAACGCCAAGATCCAGCGGGTGATGGGCCGCACGGTGTGGAACAGCGGCGGGTGCTCGAGCTGGTACATCGACCGCAACGGCCGCAACACGACGATCTGGCCGGACTTCACGTGGCGCTTCCGGCTGAAGACGCGGCGCTTCGACGCCTCGGCCTACGCGGCGCGCCCGAGCCTGGCCGCAGCGCACGCGCCGCGGCTGCAGCCCCAGCCCGCCTAGGCCTGGTGGGCCAATAGTGGGCGCGTCCGTAAGTCCGGCGGGTCGTCGGGCGTCGTCCGGTCCCGACCGGGGCCGCGCGACGTCCGAAGGTGTGGCCCAGCCACATCGAGGACCGTCGCGCGGCGCCGGGCGGCAGCGGACGGCGTCCGAAACCCGTCGGACTTGCGGACGGGGCCACTAGCTCGAGAAGGCGTCGATCACGGCGCGCACGCCCTCCATCCCGCGGAAGGCGGGCGGCCACAGCAGCGTGTGCTCGTAGACCCCCGCCCAGCGCTCGGCGAAGCGCGCCCGGACCTCGTCGGGCGTGCCGGCGAGCGTGATCGTGTCGAGCATCTCGTCGGGAACGAGGGACACGGCGCGGGCGAAGTCGCCACCCCGCCACGCCTCGCGGATGCGCTCGGCGTGCTCCTCGAAGCCGTGCAGCCGGTGCACGACGCGATAGGTCTTGACCGTCGAGTTGAAGGCGACGACCGCGGCGGCCGCCTGGCGGGCGGCGTCGCGGTCGGCGTCGACGCTGCATGTGAGGTAGCCGGCGATAGGAAGCTCGCCGTCGCGCCGCCCCGCATGCTCGGCGCCGCGGGCCAGCGCCGGCCGGGCGACCTCGCGCACGTACTCGGGCGTGAACAGCGGGTGGCCGACGAGCCCGTCGCCGACGCGGCCGGCCGCCTCGATCATCCGCGGGTTGACGCCGGCCAGGTAGACGGGCACGGCGGCGCGCAGCGGCGGCGCGACCGGCGCGGTCGGGCGCACGTGCAGACGGTAGAAGCGCCCGTCGTGGTCCACGGGGCCCTCGTGCAGCCGCCACAGCGCGCGCAGCAGCGGCACGAGCTCCTCCACCCGCGAGGCCGGGTGCTCGCCGTCGAGGCCGTGCCAGTCGGTCTGCATGCGCCGCGTCCCGGTGCCCAGGCCGAGGACGAAGCGCCCGCCGGCGAGCTCGTCGAGATCGCGCGCCTCGGCGGCCAGCACGACCGGCGTGCGGCCGAAGGCGTAGGCGATCGCGCTGCCCAGGCCGATCCGAACGGTGGCCTGGGCCATCGCCGCCAGCGAGACCGTCGCCGAGCGGTCGTAGAACTCCGTCGCCCACACCGAGGCGAAGCCGGCGGCCTCGGCCAGCCGCGAGGACTCGACGACGTCCGCGAGGCCCGAGCCGCCCGTGACCACCAGCGAGACGCCGCCCTCGGCCATGGCGGCGAACCGTAGCCGGACGCCGTGGCAGCATGCGCGCCCATGCCGGCGCGCCGCGAACGCCTGTCGGCCGCCGAGGCGCGGCGGCTCGCGCTCGCCGCGCAGGGCTTCGCCGCGGCCGGCCGGACGCTCCGCTCGGTGGTCGATCGCGTCGCGCTGATCCAGCTCGACTCGGTCAACGTCCTCGTCCGCGCGCACTACCTGCCCGCGTTCAGCCGCCTGGGGCCCTACCGCACCGAGCTGCTCGACCGCGCCGCGCACCGCGCGCCGCGCCGGCTGTTCGAGTACTGGGGCCACGAGGCGTCGCTCATCCGCGTCGAGCTGCAGCCGGCGCTTCGCTGGCGCATGGCCCGCGCCGCCGACGACGCGTGGGCCGGGGTGCGCCGCGTCCAGCGCGACCAGCCCGAGCTCGTCGCGCGGGTGCTCGACGCGATCGGCGAGCGCGGGCCGGTCGCGGCGAGCGAGCTGGCCGGCAAGCGCCCGCGGCGGTCGGGGCCGTGGTGGGAATGGTCCGACGTCAAGCGGGCGTGCGAGTGGCTGTTCTGGAGCGGGCAGGTGACCTCGGCGCGCCGGCGCGGCTTCGAGCGTCTCTACGACGTGCCCGAGCGCGTGCTGCCGGCGGCGGTCGTCGCGGCGCCGACGCCGCCGGTCGACGAGGCCCAGCGCGAGCTGGTGCGCGTGGCCGCCCGCGCGCTGGGCGTCGCCACCGAGCGCGACCTGCGCGACTACTTCCGCCTGCCGGTGGCCGACGCGCGGGCTCGCGTGGCCGAGCTGGTCGAGGACGGCGAGCTAGTGCCGGTCGCCGTCGAGGGCTGGCGCGAGACGGCGTACGTGCCGCCGGGCGTGCGGGTGCCGCGGCGCGTGGAGGCGAGCGCTCTGGTCGGCCCGTTCGACTCGCTGCTGTGGGAGCGCTCGCGGGTTGAGCGCCTGTTCGGCTTTCGCTTCCGGCTGGAGGTCTACGTCCCCGCGCCGCGCCGCGTGCACGGCTACTACGTCCTGCCGTTCCTGCTGGGCGACCGCCTCGTGGCGCGGGTCGACCTCAAGGCGGACCGGCAGGCGGGCGCGCTGCTCGTGCGCGCCGCGCACGCCGAGCCCCACGCGCCGCCCGAGGCGGCCGCCGCGCTGCGCGACGAGATCGACCGGATGGCGGTGTGGCTCGGCCTCGAGCGCACCGCGGTCGCGCGGCGCGGCGACCTCGCGGGCGCGCTGGCGCGCGGCGGTCAGCGCGAGCGCCGCACGCGGCGCGCGCGAAGGATCGAGATCTCGGCGAGTCGGGCGTAGTAGGTCATGGCGCCACGATCCCGCCGCGCGGTTACCGCGGGCTGACGAGCCGGTTACCGCGGCGTAGAGTCGCGCCATGGAGTTCCGGGTGCTCGGGACCGTGCAGGTCGCGGGCGCCGACGGGCCGCGCCCGCTGCACGGACGCAAGGAGCTCGCGGTGCTCGCCTACCTGCTCGCCCACGCGGGACGGTCGGTGCCCGCCGACGAGCTCGTCTGGGCGGTATGGGGCGAGGACGCCCCGCCGACCGCGCAGAAGTCGCTGCAGGTCCGCCTGTCGCGCCTGCGCTCCGACCTCGGCGACGCCGGCGAGCGGATCGCCCGCGACGGCGGCGGCTACCGGCTCGCCGTCGCGCCCGGGGAGCTCGACGCGCAGCGCTTCGAGCGCCTGGTCGGCGAGGCCGCCGGGCGTCCGCCCGCCGAGGCGGCCGAGGTGTACGAGCGCGCGCTGGCGCTCGTCCGCGGGCGCCCCTACGCCGACGTGGCCGACGTCGACGCGCTGCAGTCCGAGATCCGGCGCCTGGAGGAGCTGCGCCTCGCCGCGGTCGAGGGCCGGCTGCGCGCGCTGCTCGAGCTCGGGCGCCACGGCGACGCTGTGCCCGAGCTCGACCGGGCGATCGAGGCCGAGCCGCTGCACGAGGGGCTCGCCGCGCTGCAGATGCTCGCGCTGTACCGCGCCGGGCGCCAGGCCGACGCGCTGGCCGCCTACCGCGCCCTCGCCCGCCGTCTGGACGACATGGGGCTCGAGCCGTCCCCTCAGCTGCGCGACCTCGAGCGGCGCGTGCTCGTGCAGGACCCCGAGCTCGCCGCGCCGGCCGCGCCCGCGGCCGCGCCGACCAACCTCGGTGCGCGGCTGACGAGCTTCGTCGGCCGCGGCGCCGAGCTCGAGGCGGTGCGCGACCGGCTCGCCGACCACCGGCTGGTGACGCTGTCGGGACCCGGCGGGGTGGGCAAGACGAGCCTGGCCACCGAGGCCGGGCGCGGCCTGCTCGGCGGGTTCCCGGGCGGCGTGTGGGGCGTCGAGCTCTCGGCCCTGCGCAACGCCGGCCGCGTCCCGGCGGCCATCGCGACGGCGATCGGCGTGGCCGGCGGCGGGCTCGACCCCGGCGGCCTGGCCGGTGCGCTGCCGCTGGTCGTCGACCACCTCCGCGACCGCCGCGCCCTGCTGATCCTCGACAACTGCGAGCACCTGGCGGCGGCTGTTGCCCGGCTCGCCGAGCAGCTGCTGCGCGGCGCGCCCGCCCTGCGCATCCTCGCGACGAGCCGCCAGGCGCTCGGTGCCGCCGGCGAGGCGCTCCTCGACGTCGCCCCCCTCGAGGCGCCCGATCTCGACGCCGGCTTGGCCGAGCTGCGCGGGTCCGACGCCGTGCGCCTGTTCGTCGACCGCGCCCGCGCCGCGCGGCCCGACTTCCGCCTCGACGAGGCGACGGCGCGGCCGGTGGCGGCGATCTGCGCGGGCCTCGACGGCCTGCCGCTCGCGCTCGAGCTGGCCGCCGCGCGGGTGCGCGCGCTGTCGGTGGCCGAGATCGCCGCGCGGCTCGACGACCGCTTCCGGCTGCTGGCGAGCGCGCGCTCGGGCACCCGCGCGCGCACGCTCGAGGACGTGGTGGCGTGGAGCCACGACCTGCTCACCGAGGACGAGCGCGCCGGGTTCCGACGCCTGGCCATCTTCCGCGCCGCCTTCACGCTCGCCGACGCCGAGCGGGTGGCCGCCGGCGGCACGATCGACGCGGCGGACGTCGCCGACCTGCTCGCCGCGCTCGTCGAGCGCTCGATGCTGCGCGCGGGCGAGGACGGCTACCGGATGCTCCACACGCTGCGCGCGTTCGGGCTCGAGCGCCTCGACGAGGCGGGCGAGCGCATCGAGGTCGCCGACCGGCACGCAGCGCACTTCGCCCGGCGTTCCCGCGTCGCGGTCGGACAGCTGTGGACGTGCGGCACCGACGGCGTCATCGCCGACGTGCACGCCGATCGCACCGACCTCGCCGCGGCGGCGCGCCACGCGCTGCGCCGCGGCCGCGCCGACTGGGCGCTCCCGCTCGCCGGCGCGCTCGGCCTGCTCGAGTACGGGGTGGGCGAGGTCGAGGCCGCGCGCCGCCGTCTCGACGCGGCGCTCGCGCTGCAGTCCGGGTCGCCCACCGACACGCTCGCCGCCGTGCGCCTGCATGCCTCGATGCTGCTCATCGAGGGGCGGCTGCGGCGCGGCGCCGAGGCGGTCGAGTCCGCGCAGCTGCTCGCGGAGCAGCTGGGCGACGAGGCCGAGATCGACCGCACCCGCGCGATCGCCGGGCTGGCGCTGCTGCTCGCGCGCGACGCCCCGGCGGCGCTGCGCGCCTTCGCCGGCCTGGAGGAGCGCTCGGCCGCGCGCGGCGAGCGGTGGGTCGCCGGCTTCGTCGCGGGCTGGACCGGGTTCGTCTCCCTGCTGGCGGGCGACCTGGCCGACGCCCGCGCGCGGGCGCACCGGGCGGTCGAGGGGTTCGCGGCGTGCGGCGATCTCTGGGGCCTGCTCTCGGCCAGCGTCAACCTCGGCCGCGCGGCGATGGCGCTCGGCGACTACGACGAGGCGGCGCGCGCCTACCAGCGTGCGCTGGCCGCGGCGGGCGACCGCATCGGCGACCGGGTCGTCCCGCTGCTGCACGACCTCGGCGTGGTCGAGGTCCGCCGCGGGGCGCTCGACCGCGCGGCCGACCTGTGGACGCGCTGCGCCGAGGCGGCCGATCGCGACCTCGGCACGACCGGCGGGTGGGTGCTGCTCACCGCGCGCGGCCTGCGGTGGTACCCGCTGCTCGCGGCGGGCCATCTCGCGCGCATGCGCGGCGACAGCGACGAGGCGGCGCGCCGCTACGGCGAGGCGCAGGCGCTGCTCGAGGACGTCGAGCGCGACCCGCGCGACCCGATCGGCCTGCACGGCGCCATGGCGATCACGCTGCTGCTCCGTGCCCGCCTGGCCGAGGACGCCGAGCACGGCGAGGAGGCGACCGACCTGGCCCGCGAGGGGCTCGCCCGGGCGCAGCGGTCGGGCGACCGGCGCCTCGTGGCGCGCGCGCTCGACGCCGTCGCGGCCGGGCTGTCGCTCGACGGGGACGCCGCCGAGGCGGCGGAGGCGCTGGGGCGCGCCGAGGCGCTGCGCCGCGAGGCCGGCGGC